>NZ_JAENDM010000002.1:0-274138 GCF_019375075.1 Escherichia sp. XD33 | reverse complement strand
GTGCCAACGGCCTGACCATTTTTCGGCGCAGGCGCATGCCACAGATCGGCAACCATATTTACGCAACGCAGGTCGATGGCTGCGGATTGCGGATATTCTTCTTTGTCGATCCAGTTTTTGTTAATGGATAAATCCATCAATTTGTGGACATTTTCGTCGTCCCAGGTCTGGCAGAAAGTGGCCAGGTTCTGACGAGCGTTGCCATCAAGATATAATTCGTCATTGATAATCTGGAATGCGACATCGTCGCGCATTTCGTGCAGCGGAAAACGTTTTGATTCTGCGATAGTGGAAATAGACTTCGCACCAAAACGTGAATCGAGTAGTTCCGACCTTAAATCCGTTACTTGCTTCTTATCCATTTTAAACTCCTTAAAATGATTGGATCGCATTAAAAAAGTAGGATTTATCGATAAAGTAAGCAAGTGCAAAGGACTCGTGTTTAAATAACAAAATCCTAATGTTATTTATCGTGAGATATTACGAGAATAATATTTTTTCATTGAAAAACAATGCAATATGAAATTCTTGGGTGGTGGTAAGGTGTTTTATGCTGTTATTTTTATGCGCATTCTGTGTCTCCTGAATTATCACGTAAAAATCAGACCTTAAAATATCACTATTAGTACTTGATTATTATTTTGAACGCATTTATAAAATTATTACATAAAAATAGCGAATATTGCTAAAATCCCCGCCAACGATGTGTTGACGGGGCTGTTATTATTTTGGCAATAATACTCCGGTATAAGTATTTACCGGATGAGAAAGATATTGTTTAACGGCAGTGTTAACATTCTCTACCGTCATTTGTTTCAACAATTGCTCCTGCTCAGTCCATGCTGCAGGATCGTCATATTGAATAAGACTATTTACAATGGTGTTCGCTAATTGTTGAACGCTACGCTGTTGGATATCGAGGCTGCGCTGAACGTTTTGCTGGTATTCATTCAGTTCTTGCTCACTGATCCCTTTAGCCAGACGCTTAACCATCACTTCATTCGCTAACGTTAACAGTTCATCATGTCGTTCTGGTTGACAAGTAAAAGCCAGCAAATGACTGATATCTTTGGCCTGAGGATCAACCGAGAGGCGAGAAGAAACGCTGTATGCCCCAGATGCCTGTTCACGAATATTAACGCGTAGATCTTTTGCCAGTGCGACGTTAAAAGCATCGAGCGCCATACGCGTCGGCAGATTAACAGGTGTCCGGGAATCATAACGCTTCCACTGTGAAACCTGTGCCACAGGTTCATTTTGTTCTTTTACAGTAACCGATGCGTTGTCCGTCGCGCGAGTTAATGGTTTACCTGCGGCTAATGGCGAATCAGAGTGTTTGATTGATCCTAAGTAACGCGTAATTAACGCCACGAGTTTGTCTTCTGCGACATTACCGACAATGACAAACGTGATATCCGCTGGAGATGAAAACAATTGGCGATCGGCAGCCAGCGCATCTGCGGCAGTAAACTGTGCAATCTGATTTTCTTGCAGTAATTTCGTGCGGTCATCAGCATAGCGCGTCTCATACATCTGCTGGGCGAATTTCTCCGCTGGACGCTGGTCGAGCGTTTTCAACGCCTGAATTTGAGCATTTTGTAGCGATGCCCAAATATTATCGTTAAGCGTGCTGTGGGTGATTCGCTGGTTAATCAACTGAAAACCAGGTTCAGGGTTATTAGTCCGCGCGCTAACGGAGAGCAACGTATTCATGCCACTGACTTTACTGCTCATGGTTACCGAATTTTCCGCACTCCAGCGTTTCAGGCTGGAAGAGGAGAGTTCGCCAACGCCGCTTCCGCTAACTGCTTTATTTGCCAGCGCGATAAGTGATTTTTGCTGCGCAGGGAAACTTAAATCGCCTTTATTCGATACGGCAATAATTTGTAGCTTTTGCTCTTCACCCGCGGATTTTGCCAGAATAACCCTGGCACCATTGGAAAGTGTTAATGATGTCAGATTCTCCGCCAGCGTTTCTTTGCTGCTAATTTCCGCCTGTGGGTCTGCGTCTACTGTTAACGATAAATTTCTGCCTGGGAAGACGTAAGCCGCCAGCTTTTTGTTGGCGTACTCCTTTTCCAGCGCCAGGATAGCCGCAGGAGACAATGCTTTTTTGGCGGCAACCTCATTGTTTACCATTTGCTCCCAAAATGCGTCCTGGTTCTTTCTTAACTGCTGCCATTTTTCCGCCAGACTTTGCACGGTAATTTGCTGCCACAGACGTTTCGAAAGTTGATATGTCTCTTCCGGCGACAAGAACGGCGTATTATTTAATGAGCTGGATGCCAGGCGACTGGTCAGCATACGTAAATCACGTTCAGCTTGCTGATCAACCGCATTTTTCAGCCAGGTGAGGCGGGTAGATTTGACATCATCGAGTTCTTCAGCAGAAAAACCATGCTGATCAATGGTTGCCAACTCTGCCATTAATGCATTCGCAGCATCCTGCATATTATCGTCTCGTGCATTTACACGGAAAAACAGCGACTGATAATCGGGTGCAATTTTAACGCTGCGCGCAGTGCCGCCAGAAATAGTCTTCAACTCGCCCGACTGTATGCGTTCCTGCAGACGTTGATTGAACAGCTGAACTAACATGCTCCATTCAGCTTGTTCGATAAAGCTTTGCTCATCGTTCACTTGTACCATTGGCAGGCGATAATAGAGTGCGATGCCGTTCACCCGGTTTTCTTTATCATTAATGATATTAAAGCGCAGGTGATTTTCAGCTTTTGTCGGCCAGACGCGATTTTCAGCTGCTTTGTTAGCCGGAAGCTTACTTAAATTATCCTTTATCAGCGCCAGCGCTTCTTTACTGTCGATATCGCCGACCACGATAAAGGTCATATTATTGGGTTGATACCAGCGTTGATAAAATTGGCGCAATTGTGTCGGTGTGACCGTGGCGACAGTATCCATCAGGCCGATAGGTTCACGGTCTAAATTACGGGTATTAGCCAGCAGGAAAGGGCGGCGCGCCTGAGAGGTGCGCCATTTCGCATCCTGATGGGCACGCCATTCCTCAGTAATTACGCCACGTTCAGCGTCTACTTCGAGTTTTTCAAAGGTGGCGGCATTACTCCATTCACTGAAGATTGCCATCACTTGTTGCAGATTTTGTTTCTGCGTAGTCGGCAAACTCACCTGATACACCGTTTCGTCATAGCTGGTATAGGCATTAACATCGCGACCAAAACGCAGGCCCATTGACTCAAATGTTTTGATGACTTTATTACCCGGCCATGTTTTTGTGCCGTTAAACATCATATGTTCTACAAAATGAGCCACGCCGCGCTCATTGTCTTCTTCCTGCAATGAACCGGTATGAATTTGCAGCCATAAATTTACCTGATCCTTTGGATGAGCATGCGGATAAATCATATATCGCAAGCCATTGTCCAGTTGCCCGGTAATTAACTTTTCATCCTGCGGTAAGGCGGCGGCAATCAGCCGCCCGGGGAGCAACAGAGTTGCCACTAACGTCAGTAAGAAACAGAGGTTTCTCATAATTATCTCCATGCGAAAACCGGGCGAATTTACCCGGTTAAGTAAAATCCGAACTATTAAAATTTCATGCTGACATCAAGCCAGAAAGTACGGCCACTGGCGTAGGTCGCCACACCGGTGTTCGTTGTATCAACAGCGGTTTTGCTATCCAGTACATTGAGAATATCGGCACTGATCGTCAGGTTTTGTTGTTTCAGAAATTGTGGCGTCCAGGACAAGCGGGTGTCCCAGGTCAGGCTGCTATCCAGTTTTTCGTCAACATACTGCTTGTAATCTGAATATTCGCTGATGTATTGCGCATTTGTCTTACCAAGGATAATGCGAGCTTTACGCGCTTCTTGCCAGGCCAGCGTATTCGCCCACACTAACCCGCTCGGTTGATGCGTGAAATCCATGTTTAAGGAGATCTTTAATGGGTTATTAAAATCTGCCACTGGAACGCTCTCGTAAGAGACCAGATTACCGTTATAAACCACCTGGTTATCACCGGTATTGCTCTCCTCATAACCATTGTTTAACGACAAGTTGCCCTTGCTCTTGATATAGCTAAAGACAATTTGTGGGTTAATATCTACCTGGCGGATATGCAGGGGTTCGGCCAGTTCAAAACTGAGGCTGAACGAATGCGTTTTGGTTTTGCCATCGTTGTTATATTCAGTAATGGTGGTTTTAGTCGCGCTGTCGGTACGACTGCTTTTGCTGATTTGATCATGCGCTTCACGGTAAACATAGTTTGCACGCGCAATAACGTTCTTACCGATTTTCTGCTGCAATCCCATTGCCAGTTCATCGTTATAAGGCGTTTTCAAATCCTGATAACGCGTCAGAGTTTTATTACCTGATACCGATTCCGTCCAGCTATTGCGGATATCACGTAATCCCATATCAAGAATATTCCCGCCATAGTAACGGTTATAACCTGCTGTAATCATTGAGGTTTGATTAGCAAAAATATCCCATTCCGTCATAAAGCGCGGGGAGATATTGTGGTTTGACAGATAGTTGTCATAGTCATACCGCACGCCGGGCATTAATGACACATTACGCCAGCTAATGCGATCCGCCATATACAGCGTGTAGTTGTCAATTCCCAGGCGGCCTTTACCTTTAAGGTAAATGGTATGGTTAGTTTTCTTTCCGGCAGCATTAATCACATAGGATTCAGACTGGTTATGGCGTTCAGTCCACGCATCGGAATAGATGTATTCCGCGCCGAAGTAGGGTTGATGCGAAACATTACCCACGGCGAATTTTTGCCAGTCCAGGCGTGTTTTGAAGGTGTAATTATCTACAGCCTGGGAAATGTGTCCTAATCCGCCACGGGTGCAACGCCCTGTAATATCACCATATGTACATGAAAGTTCGGTGTACCAGATGTCATGATCGTGACGGGTATAATCACTAATATGATCCCAACCAACGGTGGTACGCAGTTTGGCCCATGCGAGCTGCGTATCCATATCCCATGCCAGACCATAGGATTTATTACCCATTTCGCGATCAGACTGCGGGAAGGTGCTGGTATTATAATCACGGCTGGAGCCGGTATATTTTAAGGTTAAATCGTGGGTAAAGCGGTCGCTGGCAAACCAGGTAAATTTGCTCAATGCAGTATCGATAACGTTTTTATACTGTGCCCGACCGGCGACAATGCCGTCATTCGAAACATAATCCGCGCGGGTGATATCAGACTGGCGGCGCGATAAACCGGCGGTAACGCCGAAGTTATCAGCGAGTTCCTGATTAAACGACAAGGTATAAAAGTTCTTTTTAAAATCTGGGGAGTAATAAGTACTTCCTGAAGAGCCTTGATTAAATGCGCTCTTGTTATTCTCATCGATATGCGATGTTAACCAGTCCGAACGCGTAGTGCGATAACCCAATTTCACCTTGCTATCATCAGCGTTGAAGCGTTTGATCTTTGCATCAATTACCCCGCCATTGAAGCGACCAAATTCAACCGGCACAAAACTGTCATAAAGCGTCACATTGTCCAGTAAGCTGACATCAAGATAATACCCCTGTGACATCCCGCTAATATTGGTTGCACTACTGGCATCGGACTCATTCGCTGGGTTCAGGTTATTAGTTGCACTAATACCGTCAATCAAATAGGCATTCTGGTAGGGCGACGCACCGTGAATAGAGATTTTCTCAGGGCGAATATCTCCCTGGTTCAACGAGGTACTTTGCGTTGAATCCATGCGTACCGCAGGGTTGGTTCTCAGCAGATCGCTGATATTGCCATTCCCGGTCGGTAAACGCTCGATGCTTTCACTGGTGTAATGCGTGTTGCCGTTTACGGGTACAGGGACAGGAGCATAGACCGTCATCTCTTCAAAAAAATGCATGTACATGTTTTTGTCATCGACGGCCTGCGCCACATCAGCGCCACATAAAATGACGCCAGGAATAAGAACTCGCTTCATTTATTTATATCTCCGTACAGCAGGGCTTTTATTGTTTTTATAAAACCGCGCTAATGTCACAAATATCATCGGCCAGGTTCCAGACACCGGGTTGATGTGTAACCATAATGACGCCGCTTGTGGGTAGTTTTTCACGCACTAAACGCAGTAAGCGGATAGCCTCTTGTTCCTCAAGATGAGAGGTAGTTTCGTCAAGAAATATCCATTTCGGACGTCGTAAAATTAATCGTGCCAGGGCGATACGTTGTTTTTCGCCGCTGGAAAGAATATCTCCCCAGCGATCGTGGTCATGAATACGCGCAGCCAATTTCCCAAGACCAACCTGATGCAGTACTTCGCTCAACGATTTATCGTCTACGGGCAGGGGAAGTGCTTTACAAATAATCTCTTTCAGTAAGCCGGTTTTGATTAACGGTGTTTGTGACACATACCAACTGTCAGCAGGAGAAGAAATATCACCTTTAAACCACGGCCAGCAGTGGGATAATGTTTTAAGCAGTGTGGTTTTTCCCGCACCAGAGTAGCCTTTCAGTAATAGCCATTTGCCTGGCGAAACATGAAAGTTCAGGTTCTCTAATATGATCTTATTATCAGGCGTACGAATACTCGCATCAGCCACTTGTACCGCATGTTGGCAATTTTTAGGCTTATTCGTAGGGCGCTGTTCAGTGAGTTGATGGAACTCATACAAGCGATCGATAACCGCAGCCAGTTCAGCAAGTTCGTCATATTTATAAATAAACCAGCTTAAATTGTTCGATACCAGCATAAATGCCTGGCGCGATTTCATCAGTCCGCCCAGATTGATCTGCCCGCTAATAAACTGCGGCAATAACAGAAAGTAGGGAAGAACGCCAAGCGAGCGCGAATAAATATTCTGCCAGTAATCAAGCCACCGCTGACGATTCATTAAACGATGCCAGTTCTCTTTAATGGTATGAAAATTGTCGCTCAACTCCTGGCGTTGTAGAGACTCAGCATTGCTTAGCGCAATCAGTTCTGCCTGCTTATTATGCTGCACAAGATTTGTTCGAAATGTCGCTTCGCTACGTTGTTTTTCCACATTAAGCGGACGAATACGTTTACCCACCTTATGGGTAAATAAAGTTCCACCGATCACAATGAGCACGACGGTATAGACCATATACCCCTGGATATTCCATTCTGTTCCACCAACAGTGAATGAGAGCGTACCCGCGCTTTGCCAAAGAATAACGGTAAAGGTGATCAGCATGCTAAGTGACTGGATGAAGCCAAATGAAAGACTGAGCGTTTTGCTGATCAGTAAGAGAATGTCTTCAGCGATACGTTGGTCAGGGTTATCTGTATTTTTATGCTCGCCGTAGATCTGCGTGAAGTAGTAGTTTTTATCTGCAAACCACCGATTAAGGTAGTAATCTGTTAACCATTCGCGCCAGCGAATAGTCAGCAGTTTAATTAACCATGTTTTGTTTACGGATATTAATACAAAGATCCCCAGCAGGGCAGGGAACCAAAGGACAAGCTGCCAAAGCTTATCGGTTTCTTTCTGGCTTAGCGCACTGAAAAAATCATTATTCCAGTCGTTTAACCAGACCTGAATTTTAACCACGCCAAGGATCATTGCGAGGATAATAATGATTAACAACACTGAAGTTTTATTATTCTTACGCAGCCAAAAGGGCTTCAACAGACAGAGATACTTTGCTATCAACATACGAAGCGTAATGGGAATGGTTATCATTAGCGAAAATTGATTGTGCCATCCAATGATTATCTATGGCAATGATTTACTGATGAAATTTATTTAAGTATCATTTAACAATATGAAATATAAAGGAATATTTCATTTTCAGTGGTTATGGTTATGCTATTGATAATCAAGGATATTGCTAATGCCCTGATGCATACCACGTAAGCCAGGATTTTCGCAAGGGAAGATGATGATGACGAAACACCCGACAGGAATTTATGTCGGGTGCCTTGTTAAGGTCATAAGAAGGAGGCTAAGAATGGAGTTAAAAGAGAGCGTTATTAATTATTCTCCATTTGTTTTGCAACATCCATAATGTGGTAAAGCGGTACTCTGTTCTTAGCTAACTCTACCATGGCGTTCATATAAGGTACCATGGTTGAAAAAAGGATTTTATAACCTTCGCAAAAATAAGAAACAGTCTCATTGTTTACTTTAGTAATACGATGCTTAGGACAACCGCCATTGCAGATAGGTTTATATGCACATTGCTGACATTTCGCTGGAATCCGTTTTTTTTGCGCTGTCAGTTGTACACTGTTCATCGTTTTGAGTTCAGATTTATTAATGTTTCCAATTTTGTACTGTGGATAGACAAAATGGTCGCATTCGTAAATGTCTCCATTACTTTCAACAACCAGATTATCCTTGCAGGACTCCTGGAAAATACAACTGGTATGCCCATTCCCCAAAAAACGGCTGACAAAGCTTTCAAACTGACGGATGAAAATTTCACCCACATCGTTTTTAACCCATTGCATAAAAATGGTTGACATAAACTTGCCATAAGCCGTGGGAGGCACAGAAAAATCAATGATACGGAATGTGTTCTCACTATGACCACTGAAATCAATATTCGGCGTCCCGGTTTCTAGCAATTCGATAAATTGCATATGTTTACTGCCGATAGATTTTAAAAAATGATAAACCTCAAGAGGGTAATGGACATTAACGTTATTAATGACGGTTAACGTATTAAACTCTACTTGATATGATTTCAGACGCTCGATGGCTGCTATCACTTTTGCAAAAGTACCGTTACCTGAATTACTGCGTCTGTAACGGTCATGTAACTCCTGGGGGCCATCGATCGAGATACCAACCAGAAATTCATGTTCTTTGAGAAAGGCACACCATTCATTATTCAATAAAATGCCATTCGTTTGTAATGCATTAAAAATACGTTTTTGGCCTGCATAGCGTTGTTGATAGTGAATAACTTTACGGAAAAAATCCAGGCCAGCCAGAGTGGGTTCACCGCCTTGCCAGGTAAAATAGACCTGATTGCCAGACGCTGCGATATATTGTTTGATGAACTCTTTCAGAGTGCTGTCATCCATCCATTTTTCATGAGTAAACTGCGACTCTTTTTCAAGGTAAAAACAGTAATCACATTTGAGATTACATTGAAAACTGGAGGGCTTGGCTGTAACGTGCATCGCTATCTCGCTCAATAAGGCGGCGGAAAAATCCGCCGCATGAAGGTTTAGTTATTTCGCTTCGCTTAGTGCTTTCTTGATATTGTTAAACTTCTCCTGATTTACCTCGCTAAGCGGTGGCTGGCTGCTGTCGATAAACTCTCTTACCACGCCTTGCATCTCTTTAACGACCTGCGGATTGGCGGCGGCAAGGTTATCTTTTTGCTGTAGATCCGTCAGTTTGTAGAGACCTAACTGATTGTTTTCTACTGTATAGACAAGCGAATAATCGTTATTTCTCACCGTATAAGAGAATTGGCTTAAGTCCTCAGTGTTGGGGTTATGCGGGTAATCGTCTGACTGATGGCGAACAAATTTGTGGTAATTATCCCAGAATGGAATATTTTCCTCGTCAAACCAGTGAGAATAAGAGGTTATCCAGGTCAGATTTTTATGTGGCTCGCCTTGTTTCTTATCTTGCAACCAGGGCAGCAAGGAAACGCCATCCAGCTTAAGGTCTTTTGGAATGCTGATATCGGCTGCATCAAGAGCTGTCGGGTAGAAATCCATTGCGGAAATCAGCTTGTCATAATTACCGGGTTGAAGTTTTCCTTTCCACCACATAAACATTGGGGTGTGAGTACCGCCAGGATAGGTCTGACTCTTATAGCCTTTTTGCGCCCCGTTCAGCGGCAGAGGACCATCGATAACCGCACCATTATCGGAGGTAAAGAGAATAATTGTATTGTCATACTGTCCGTTTTTCTTCAGTTGTTCGAGAATGCGTTTTACACCCTGATCAACAGAATAAACGGAAGCGTAGTAGTTATCTGCTGTTTGACTACCGGTATTAAATTGCTTCTGATATTGATCCGGTGCAGGATTATCATTTGGCAGGTGCGGAGCATTATAAGCCAGGTAAAGCATAAAAGGCTGGTCAAGTGTTTTGGCACGATCAACAACGCCAATTGCCTCATCGGTTAACTGATCGCTGATATAACCTTTTGCGGGGACACGTTCACGATTTTTGAACAGTGAAGGGGAGTTGTAATATGCCGTTCCTGCAGCGTGGAATCCCATAAAGTAATCAAAGCCACGGTTTTGAGGTTGCCATTCTTCCGCAGAAAATGTGGTGAAGTTGTCATGATAGTCACGCGTTTGTTTATCTTCCGGTACCGGCACATTACTGATTTTTGACAAGTGCCATTTACCTACTGCTGCAGTGTAATAACCATGATTCTGGAATAATTCAGGCAAGAAAGTTTCTGTTAGCGGAATACCATCCTGAGCATCGGTATTGGAATAGACACCAAAGCGGGCGGGAGCTCGACCGGTCATTATTGCGGCGCGGGAGGGGCCGGAAACACCGTGTGCCACATAGCCGTTAGTAAAACGTACGCCTTCATCCATTAATGAAAGGAGCGTCGGCGTTGATTTTTGTGCAGCTTCAATGGCTTTATCTATCCCTATTTTGTAGGTATCGACAACTTCACGATTTTCCATTGTTTTTGGGTCAAAAGATCCCTTATCAAAAGGAAGTTGTCCATAACCAAGATCATCCATGGTCAGTACGATAATATTTGGCTTTCCTTTGGTACTGTATTCTGTCGGCGTAAAGTCTGAGAAAGCAACGTTTGTTTTGGTTGCTTTCAGCTTTACATCATCTGCCGCATGAGCAGCAAATGCAGCCATACCAGATGCCAGTATCAAAGATATCGAGGTACTTACGACACTTTTCTTTAATGCAGACTTCATAAATGTTCCTCTTCTTATTGTACTTAATTCCAAAGTAATTTTACGAAGAGAAATAAGTGGATGTAAGTGAAGTTAGTCACATAAAGAGATAGCAGATTTAGCTAAAAAAAGGGAAAAAACAGTCCATAAAGCGTTGACATTACTTTCTGTTCTATTAAGTAATTTCTCGCCGATAAACAACTAATTTATTGATATTTAATAAATTATTGCATTTTACTGACAAAATGCAGAATTGAGATCATAAATAATCATGCAACAGGTTATGCAAGTGCATAAATATGTGATGGATGTCACTTATTTATTTCAATAAATATATCGCCTAAAAACAACGCGGGGCAGGGAATGGCTGCCCCATTTAATTCTTACGCAGCGTGTGTGGTTGACTACTCGTTAGCAAATAATCAAATAGCTAAAGCATTCATCGTGTTGCCCGTATTCATACCCGTGTGACTTTGACAACGGTACTCCTTAGAAACTCTCTTCGGACTGTTGCCGAAATGTTTGCGGAACGCATAAATAAAATAAGATGTACTGGCATAACCACATTGTTCGGCAATTTTATTGACTGAACCTTCTACGCGTATCAAATTTTTTGCGTGCTGCATTCTTGCATCTAAAAGAATCTGTGAGAATGTCGTTTGCTCTTGCTTAAGTTTTTTCTTCAACAGGCTTTCACTGATGTACAGGCAGTCACAAATATCTTTCAGCTTCCATGGGTGCGCCAGCTTCATGTTGACAATATTTCTCACTTTCCCAGAAACGGATAGCACACCGTTAGTTAATAGTGTAATGAAACCTTTGCATGCGGCAAAAATAGACAGGCAAGAAAAAAGCAAAAGTTCTGAAAAATTATGATGATTGCGTTCTTCCGAGTTGAGATAAGCAATCATTTCATTAAGCAATCCAGTCGGTACATTTGAAGCACGTAAAAACTTCGCAGGAACAGGCACCGTCACTGTCTGGATGTTAGTGCATTGTAGATATTTTTTAATGGTATTTTCATTAAATCCGATTTCTTTAAAATGCCGCTCATAAGGTTCAAAATTTGTACGAACAGCGTTATCTACCATCAGGATCTCGCCGTCAGAGAAGGCGTAATCTTTATCTAAAATGTTAGCGTTGAAAGCATGATGAATAAATATAACAGAACAAACGAGCGACATTTTATCTCCTTAAAACAATAAAGTTTTATCGATACTTTTTTAACATTTCACATTTATAATTTGCTGTTTATTTTCAGTCTTGCAAACTATTGATAATGAAATGTGTAAGATCTCTTGCAATGCGACCCATTTCTGAAATACTCAGCTGATCAATTGCCGAAAAAATGGCTATCAACGTAAGTGTCAGTAATAAGACAACCACAATTACAGACATGATTTCTTTATAGTTGTCTCTTTGCGTGATTTTGTTTTTCACTGTGGTCGCATGCATTTCAAATATGTTTATTTAGCGGATAACCTTAAAAATCGTTAATCAGTATGCTTAATATAACAGGCTGGAGAAAAGAGGAAATAGGACTGGTGCTTCAGTACTGAGCGGAGTTTCTTACAGCTGTAGGCAGAAGTTTATATCTTATAGTATGTAGTTTAATTTAATCCATGTGAGCAAATTGCGCGATAATAGTCAATGAGGAATTCTTCTGCTGTGCGGATGACAGCAGAAGAAATGAGAAGAGGCATTAATTTGATGGTTCTAATTCAACCGGAATACTTTTATAGCCAGGAATGCCACTTAATGGATCGTGGTTATCAAGTGTTAGCATGTGATTCGATTCTGGAAAATAGGTCACCAGTGAGCGGTCAGCCATAGGGTAAATGACCACTTTTAATCTATCCATGCGGCGTGAGCTGCGCTTACCGTCTGGCGTAAGCGCAATAAGATTAACTCTTTCGCCGTTTTTTACACGGCAAATTTTAGCTTGTTTAGCACTCATAAAGACCACATCTCGTTGACCGAATACCCCTCGATAGCGATCATCCATACCATAAATCGTCGTGTTGTACTGATCGTGGCTGCGTACTGTCGCCATGACCAGCTTACTGTTAAACGCTGAAGAGGGATCTTCTAACAGCCCTTTGCTGGTAATGAAATTAGCCTTACCTGACGGCGTCATCCAGCGCCTTTCAGCAGCTGCATTTATCAGGTGAAAACCACCGGGATGACGGATGCGCTGGTTATAGTCGGCGAACTCTGGCAGCACAGCTTCAATGTCATTGCGAATGCGATCATAATCTTCCACCAGATACTCCCAGGCTACCACGCTCTGGGGTAGTGCTGCCTGCGCGATTCCCGCGACCACTGCACACTCTGATTTCAGCATTACACCGGCGGGTTTTAACACGCCACGCGAGGCATGAATCATCGACATTGAATCCTCAACGGTTACCGCCTGCGCACCGCTTTTTTGCATATCAATCTCGCTACGCCCCAGAACCGGCAGAATATAGCTATGCCGTGCGGTCAGCAGATGAGAGCGGTTAAGCTTAGTGGCTACGTGTACCGCCAAATCTAATTGCGTTAACGGTACAGCGCTCGCTTCCCGATCTGGCATTGCCAGTGCAAAGTTGCCCCCCATGCAGATCAATGCTCGAGCCTGCCCCGTACATATTGCTTGCATGCTGGCAATTGCAGCATGTCCAGGTGCATGAGGTGGGGTGAAGCCATAGCGCTCACCCAGGCGAGCCAGAAACTCTGCAGACGGTTTCTCGGTGATACCGACGGTTCGGTCGCCCTGTACATTAGAGTGACCACGTAGTGGGCAGATACCCGCACCAGGCTTGCCAATGTTACCTTTCATCAACAGCAAATTGACCAGTTGCTGTACGTTCTGGGTACCATGTTCGTGCTGAGTGATCCCCATTCCGTAACAGATAATGGTGCGTTCGGCAGCGGCATATGCGTCAGCCAGTTCGGCGATTTGTGTCTGACTTAGTCCAGAAATACGTTCGATATCTTTCCACTCGGAATTGAGAACGTCACGGCGTAGCTCGTCAAAGCCGACGGTATGCGTTTGAATAAATTCGTCATCAAGCAATGAGGGCCGACCTGCGGCACTTGCAGCATCATCGCGCTCAATTAACAGGCGCATCATCCCCTTGAGCAACGCCATATCGCCACCAATGCGCACGTTGTAGTAGGCACTGGCCAACTGAGTCTCAGAGTTCGTCAGCATTTCAAACGGGTTTTGCGGTGCGGTAAATCGCTCCAGGCCACGTTCCTGTAGAGGATTGATGGCGATCATTTTCGCTCCCCGTTTCACTAAAGCGCGCAACGAAGTCAGCATGCGAGGGTGGTTTGTACCAGGGTTATGCCCAATGCAAATGACTAAATCGCACTTCTCAAAGTCTTCCAGCAACACGGTCCCTTTACCTACACCGATACTCGCTGCCAAACCCACGCTTGTCGGTTCATGGCACATGTTGGAGCAGTCGGGAAAGTTATTGCTCCCGTATTCACGGGCAAAAAGCTGATAAAGAAAGGCAGCTTCATTGGAAGTGCGGCCCGAAGTATAGAATTCAACCTGATTGGGATCACTATAGCTTTGAAGGCGTGCGCCAATTTCGTCGAAAGCTTGTTGCCAGCTTAATGGCTTGTAACAGTCGCTGACGGCATCATATTTCAAAGGCTGAGTGAGACGTCCCGCAGCCTCAAGCTCGTGATCTCCCCAGGTAAGTAATGATTGAACCGTATTCTCAGCAAAGAAAGAGGCATTTACCTGCTTATCCGTGACTTCCCAGGCGATTGCTTTTGCGCCGTTTTCACAAATGTCGAATGACGCACTGTGCTTAGGATCTGGCCATGCACAACCCGGACAGTCAAAGCCCTCTGGCTTATTCATGTCAAACATGGCAATAACATCCTGGCGTATATCCATCTGCTTACGTACTGCATTCGCTACGGATTTGACAGCACCCCAACCACCTGCAGCACCCTGGTAGGATTCAATTTTTTTCTTCATCTACTTATCCTGTGTGGAAATGAATTATTAGGATTTGTAATAGCGATGATGCACAGTACATACAAAGGGATTATCGCCAACATGGATATATAAGAGTAGGGGACTACTCTCTTTCTATTTTTAATCTATTATCGTTAAACAATAGATTAAATACGATAAGTTAAGCATCATCTCTCATAGTGTTTAAATTAACATATTTTTCAATATAAAAAATAAGACTCTGGCTTCAATTGTGCGCGGATTTTCTTACAGGTGTAGGCTAATAGCCTTCACAAAATAATTATCCGCGCAATTTTCGTGAATGGAGCGCATAGACTAAGGTCAAAATCACAATTATTCATAGATAAAAGTGACACCAATGACTGACTGGACGGTTCCGGCTGAAACCTTGTTTCCTGTTTGTCCATAGGTTGCGCTTAAACCCAGAGGTACTTTGCTTTTATTTACTGTCCCCAGGGAGACATTTTCTCCCGTAGCCAGTATTTTTCCATTACGCATTAGAGTGACACCCACTCCCGATGCTTTTGTTGCATCAGGTGCTGTGTTAGCAAACACTTGTCGGCTACTGTCAGTGGTGGCACCCGAAAGATAAAATGAGAGCTTTTGTTCGCTTGAGCAATATACGCCAAGAGGTATTTCTGCGCTTCCAGGAAAGTCCGGGAGATCCACGGTGACATTACGACTATCAACGGTGCAGCCGCCTGTTGGCATAACAACATTGTTATTTGAAATAATATTCCACGTAAAATTACGCGGATTTCCGCTTCCTAATGTTGCAATTTTATACATATGAATACGGGCAATGACTTCCCCCGCTTTTATGACAACTCCACCGGCCGCCCCAACTGGGGTAATATAGAGTTTTAACGGTAATGGCATCGGTGTCTTATCACCAATATCCAATAACGTTGGTATTTGTCGTCAACGGGAAGGGGTAGGTCACATTATTCCAGTACAGCGATCCTTTATATGACTGTAGGGAGCCTGCGAAAGCTGAGCCTTGTACCAGGTTTATATGATCAGTGTCGTACCAGCCGCCGTAATCATTCCAGCAACTTATATGCTGAGACAAGTCTACAACCAGATTCTGGCCCGGCTGTATTACAGGGTCGAGATTAACATAAACAGAGGTTGTACCTGCTCCAATACTTGACCCGCCATCGACATTACAACTGAAGGCAAAAACTTTGCCTGCCATTAATAGAAGATAAATACCGAACAGGACCTTTATACTGATTGTTTTACCCATGATATATCCTAAGGTTAAAAATTGATTTAAAAAGAAGGCTAAGAAAATCGAATCGACGTTATTGCCAGGTGTAGATCACATTGATTAGCGCCTCGATCGTTCCCTGGCTTGCGTTTCCATTCACCGTGATAGCTCTTGCCTTAAGTGGAAACTGTGCATTACGAGTGATCTCATCAACAATAACCGTTTTGCTATCGCCATTTTTTAACGCAGCATCCTGGTCATCCCTCAGCTCTATCTGAATATTTTCGGCAGTACCTTCATTTTTGTAATAACCCGTATTGTCAGTTGAACCTGTCACGATTGCCGTCACTGCACTTGTTTCAACCGGACAATCGGTTAATGACAAAGTAATATTGTGCCAGCCAGATGCAGAACCAGGTTGTTGCAGATTGCGCGTATAAAGATCCCCGAGATTAACGTTAGCTTCTTTGGTTTGAATAGTGCAGGGTTTAGCGACTACCCGACCATTAACAGTGATAGTGACATCGGCGGCCTGGAGAGTTGCTGTGAATAACGCGCAAAACGTAGCTAACAGGAACCTCTTGTGAAGTCTTTTCATATCTGACTCTGATTATTGAAATTCAAGGGTAAAGGTTGCCGAAGCCCTCACCAGTCCCGGATTGACGGACTTCTGAGTTGACTTCAGACGAGCGGAGTAAGGCAAAATATTGTTCTGTTCTGGTACCAGTGGGATCCACTGCATCCCGGCATGAAGATCATTCAGTTTCACCGGACGCATATTTGCGTCCAATATTTCTATACCCAAACCGGAGGCCGTATTGCTTCCTTCATCCAGTTTCAACAAAGTATTATTTTCTGCATCCTCAATACCGTTAAATGCAACCCGAACCCCCGTTGTCCCTTTGCTGCATTCACTTAACGTAATCTGAAAAGGGACGGCTGGACTTGTGCTACCGGTCGTTGGAAATTGTCTGGCACTGTTTTTTTGGAGATCTACGGTAAAATTAAGCGAATCCGATGAGACTGTGCAGCCATAATCGAGGACGCGCCCGCTAATTTTAATAACGCTATCTGCGGATAAAGCAGAATAGGTGGTTAACCCCAGACATAAACCGAGGAAAATAATGTTATTGTATTTCATAATCTATTGTTCCTTAGCGACAGATTGCTGTCTGCTGGTTCAGTAAGGTACCAGGAGAAACTTCAGGAAGCTTGTACTCGACAATACAGTTTGAGTTTTTATCTTTGCCCCATGAAACCTGTAATTTCCCTGACTGTGGAAGTCCAGTCAGATAAACCTGACCGTTTTCCGCGACAATGCTGCCATTTTTATTCTCTCCGTGTGTGACAATTGCACCGAATGGAACGCTTTTATTACCGTACTTCAACGTCATTAATACTTTCCCGCCGATTTGTGCATTAAATGTTTCTCTGGCAATAGCACCGTGAGTTGGGATGACAGTGACTACGGTTTCATCCAGTTCAACATTATCTGCAAGGGAATTCGCGTTAAGAGCGACACGATTTTCTCTATATTCTGTCGCAAATGGTAATATTGCATAGCCACGCCAGTCGGTATGAATTCCGGTCTGGTTCTCTATTTTGACATTATCAGCGCCAGGAGCCTTAACCAGAACCATTGTGTCGCCCAGCGGCTGTCCAAAGGTGATGCCATCAGCATGAGCAATAATCCCACCACTCATTCCGTAATAAATCTGGCTGCTGTCACCACTCCGACTGTAACCGACATTCGTATTACCGTAAGCTCCACGATAATTAAGAGAACTGTAACCACTGGTGCCAGACGATGTATTACCCCCTTGGGTGTTACCGACCTGAACGCTATAATTCAGGTTATTATCCGGCAGCAGAGTGCCATAAACCCCCGATAGATTGGTCATGCCGCCTTTCAAATCGTTTGACATACTGTAACTGGCATTTGAATTACGAAATGCCGACTGACTGTCTGTACGCATCCAATGACTAAAGGGAACATTAAGCGTAAAAGCGAGTAAATGATCCCGATCGTTTTGCCATATATTATTGGAATAGCTGTAATTCAGCGAAGTCGTAATATCACCAAACGGCACATTTAATCCAAATGATATTTGCTGGTCGCTGCGTGACGTGTTCCAGTAACTTTGGCGACTGGCACTGAAAAATGTCGTACCGTAATTTCCAAGCTGCCGAGAGATGCTTATTTGTTCCTGACCACGCTTACTGTAGAACAGATTAAAATAATCAATAAATTGTGTCTGCTCATTGCTGTCTCCGGTAGGAGGCTTGACGGTGTAACCACTCATTCGACTGTATGCACTGTCGGATAAGTTATAAAAACCTTGCGTAGAATAGCGATATCCTGCGACCTGGATATTGGTTCCACAACAAGTTTATTGCTGCACTTGTTGAAGAGAGTATTTGCAAAAACATTTTATGTCGCTAAATAACATGACGATTTCATTATGCATGTTATTTATAAACCGTGACTAAACAGAATATTATTGCGAACAAGGGAAGTGTCAGGAAAGGTCAAGAGCTACCAATGGTTAATATGGCTATAAATCATTAGCTATGGTTAATGTTTGCTTGCTGAAACTAACACCGAATTGCTCTAAACAGATAAGTGCAGGGTTTATTAAAGCTGTCCGACAGACTTTCTTAACCTGGTAATATCTCTCTTGGGTGACTCTCCAAACATCCGCGAATATTCCCGACTGAAATGGGATAGCTTTCGTAACCGACAGCATAGGCTGCTGTGGTGACATCGTAATGTTCATTCAGCATCGGTCGCCTGACTTCATTGAGACGTAGCCATTTCTGATACCGGAGTGGACTCATTCCCGCTTGATCCGTCCTTAAATAAGTAACAGCACCCTCTGGTGTTTTCGTATGCAGTGTCTATGCGACAGACACTGCGCTCTTAGCATGGGGCAGGGAATAACCAGGCTATTTCTCCATGCACAGGCCAATTATGAAAGAGGAGAGGCTTAAGTTCTTGAACCCTGAACGAATAACGACTACCAGAAAAGCACTTCGCATCACTCAGACATGATTTAACATAATATACATTATGCGCACCAACATAAACCAAGGGAGAATCCAGTGATTTGTGGACATCCTTGTTCTCGCAGAATATGGATGTGCTGAGTCTGGTTGGTTCGCCTAACGGTTGAAATGTCTTGCGGCCTTCACCGGGCTTGTTGAGTGTTCTGAATGTTCGCTTCAGGAACTGATTCAAATGAAACGATTGATTCCAATCCTTGCCTCTGCCGCAAGCATGACCATTCCGGTTGCTGCAATGGCAGACAATATTGTTTGTCATGGCGGCTGGAGCATTGAGCGACACGTTACCGGTAGTGCCAGTAGTGGATTCATGAGCTACATGAAAGATGTTGGCGTCATAAAGTTATTGCATAACGGCAAGCTCATTTCACAAAAACGCATTCAGGACATTCAGCAATCGGTGTATCAGACCAGTGGTGCTCCACTTGTTAACTACGAGTTTGATGTTGATAAAAACAGTTTCTATATCCTTGCTCTGGATATGAGCACTCAGGGTGCATCAGGTGGCGAGCCGGATATCAAACTTTGGGGTACTGACGTAATGGGAATTGATTGCATCTTACAGGTAGGTGCTGAATGAAAAAATTAATCACCCTTCCCTTATTGATATCAATGACCGGTTTGTTATTTGCAAATCAGTCACTGGCGATTACGCAATCACAGATGCAGATGAGAGCGACTGCTACATGTGATTCTTACGCAAGTATGTCCAGAATTGCCAGTCCAGGCGTGGTTTATGAAGTGTGTCTGAATGGAGCTAAAGAATCGATGCAGGGTCGAAACTCAGCATGCGAAAGCAAAATACGACAATTCAATAAACAGGCGGATACATTGCATGGAATGGAACGCGCTGAGTATATTGAAATTTCTCAGGCATATCGCATGGGTTGCAATGTTGGAAAGCAAACACCCAAGATAAATAGTGAAAACAAGCAAGCAATAGCGAAACCCTTATCACAAAAGGAAATAGAGGAAAGGCAAGAAATACAAAATTATAGCATGGAAATTCGTAATGCATTTAGCCAAATCAGGAGTGGCGCACCTGACTTAACAGGACAAAAGTGCTCTATTAAAGTATGGTTCTCTCAAAGTGGTAATGTGTTGTCAATAAAAGTAGAGTCCGGTGATAATGATGCATGCTCTTATGTTTTAAAGAGAACCCAAAAAATCAAGCTCAGTGCAATGAATGATAGTCAGTACAAAGTGTTTAGAAATACACCTATTGATTTTAGTTTTTAAAAACACTACTCATAAGATAAGTTTCTGATTTTTATTACTGATAGGAGTCTTCACTTTTGTGGAGATTCTTATTTTTCTTTTCTTATTATTGTCAGCTCAAGCCGCATGGCTCTCCTGCGGAGGGCTTAATATTGGGATAATATTGAAACATCAAAGACAGATGCAGATAAGTACAGAAAACCGATAATAACAATTAAACAGCAAGTCTATATAAGAGAATAACAGAACATATATAAAAGAATTAACCCCGGTTGGCGATTTGGCGATGGTAGCACAGATATTTAAATCTGTAAAACGATTATATTTATTTTTTTATTTACCCACCCTATCGGGTGATTCCGGCGCAGTCCTGACCCTGAGTGCGCTCCCTGTAATGCACCATGCGCAACGCCAGAGTCAGTAGCAATGCAAAGCCATGACTAAAGCCAAAATCACCCCAAAACCGCATACAGGCAGTCAGCGGTCACGATGTAAGCAAAATACCAGATGCTGTATAAATAAACAGTCCTGCAATTGTCAGGCATATGCGCCCTCTCACACTGGCAACCCCCCCTGTTGCGCCCTGTTTATTGCATCTGTACAGCCATCTGAGCGCATCCGGCTGCAACCTGACGCATTTGCATGTGCCGTATTAATGATGCCACACAGAGCGCCTGACGGTTTGTACCATCATCTGTCACAATTCATTGTTTGAAAAATTTTATATTTTATTTTTTGAAGTGATTACATAAATATAATCCATCTCTCCGGCATGAGTGCCTGACTGAAGGTGAATCGAAAAAGAAGGACCCGCCCCGATTCTTTTTACTCCCTTCCCTTTCAGTTAAATCACGCAGGAGAAATATCATGCCCCGCTACAAAAAAGGTATCCGTAATAATTGCTTTCATCAAAATTATACTCATGACGTATTGTTCCCCGGCGCAACATTCAGAACCCGACATAATGGAGAATGCGCCATTCTTGGCCGCTCTGATGATAAATCAAGGCGAGGCTATTATGTCGTGGAATTCAAAGACAGTGGCATCATCAAGGAAGCCTATGGCTCGCATATTAAAACTGGTTCTGTATCAGACGAAGCTTTTCCATCATCGGAGGAAGAACGACGAAAGTTGCTGATGACACCAAAATATTACGGCGTCGGATATATTGGTAATGGATGTCATTCAACTATTGAAAACACCCGAACACACCAAAGAACGAGAGCATTCATACTCTGGCATAACATGCTGGCAAGGTGCTACATGACAACCAAAGGGAAGCAGTATTTTAAAGGCTACAAAGGTGTCACTGTATGCGAGCGATGGCATAACTTTCAGAACTTCTGCAATGACCTTCCAAAATTGCATGGCTACAACAAATGGAAGGATAATCCGGGAGAGTATGAGCTCGATAAGGATTACTCACATCGCCGGATTTATTCTGCTGACACGGTGGCATTTATCAGCACAGAAGAAAATGCCAGGGAAGCTGGATTACGACGCGTTGCCATGAAGATTCCTTCCGGGCATTATCATGAAATAAATAAAATTCGAGATAAGATATTAATGGAGGCTGAAGATGAATTAAAAAACAATCAAATTCATTATGAAGTTGTTCTTGACGGGAATATGAAAGTAATCCTGTGTGAAACTCCTTATGGCACAGTGTTGTTCTGGCCTCTCACAAAAAAGATTCAGCGTAATTGCTACATGATTGATGGTGATGTACAGGTTTATGTTTATTACCTGCGCTGGCTCATACTTCAGTGGGAAAACAGAAATCCCGACATAAACTGTATTGCTACAACCTGTTGATGATGCTATAAATAGTCATAAAATAACCGGCATTTCACAATGCTATCTATTAATAAGAAAAACGAACATTCAGGATGTATCTGTAATTCCGCTGTTGCAGTGATTTTCTATGCCAGAAAACAAGTGACAACGTCTGGCAGTTCATTGCAGAAGGCTAAATGCCAGCACTTCGTGCAGTCATTTAACATGTTCAACACATTATGCGCACCAATATAAACCAAGGAAGAATCCAGTCGTTGGCGGTCATGATTGTCATGCTCATTAACAATGACCAAACCCCATATCTCACTTACTACCGTATTCTCGGCTTAACCGTCCATGCAACCTCAACACATTGCTTTCAACTGCCGTCACCACGTTCTCCGGAAAATCTGTCGGTAATGAAGTCTTCACGTTATCCAGTGCTGCTGGAATCATTCTGGCAAAGTCACTCAGGATTTCATGCATCTGCACTTCCGGGAATCTCAGCACCTTTGCTGTCGCCAAAAAATGTCGCGGATAAATTTTATCGATTGCCGTTTTTTTGCCTTTGGATGCGTTAAGCCCCATTGCCAGTTTGAGATCGCTGATGTGTATTCCCGTACCGCCAAGGACCGGAAATGCTGAAATGATGTCGTAAAATGGCGTGAGTCGATAACTGCCGCCAGCCTGAATAAATACGGAGAAGTTTTTTGCATGACCGTCCGTTGCGCCAATCAACCACTGGAAGACCTGGAATTTCATAAAATCATAGCGATCTTTCAGCGCCTCGCTGGACCCCATCAAAAAAGCCATGATCCGCGCGATGCCTGGGCCTCCATCTGATTCATATTTCACCGATGAAGGTAAACCGAATGTCTGACACATATCCTCCTGTGGCAAGCGAAGTAAAACCGTTCGCTCAGCATTCCAACGCCTGTCAAAACGTTCGACCGCTAACGCGCGCACATTTCCCGCTTTAATGATTTCTGCGTCCGGAACATTCAACCCAAGTTCTTTCGCCAGCAGCAGACAGTAATACTCATTATCAACGCTTTGGCTGAGATCGAGCGTCGCATTGGGCTGCCTGATTTCGCCAATCGGTAATTTAATGATGTGCGTCGTCGGCGTTATTCCTTTCGGAATGCGCCAGTCATTGCCTATTCTGAGCAGTGCTGTCTTCTCCTGTGCGCCAGCAACCGAGATGCGAAAGTCATTTTCTTCTCTAATCATGCCTAGCGGGATATCTGCTTTATAAGCCGTTAATACTTCTTCAAGTCTGGCTTCAGTAAGCTTTTCCCATGCCATTATCGGATGCGTTACGGTTTCGTCTTCGGGTATTAACGTCACGGCACCAACGCTGTCTCGCCCTATTTCTGACAATAAATCAAACGGTTGTCTGGATTTGGCATGATAACGTTTAACGATCCGGTCACGTACAATCGAGCTATCGGGTAACAGGTTATCGAAGAAGTTAAATACGGCATCAGAGGTGATATTCCCCCTCTGCAATGGCAGCGAAAGTGACAACGGTCTGGCATAACGGCTTGCTAACCACTCCGGTGCATACTTAAAGGTGTGCGCGCCGTTGGCTAACTTCGTTAACTCGCCTACCCGCTGGTTGTTCATCCAAGTGACAAGTTTAGGCATTACCACTCCAGATTTTGCTGTTCTGTTGATTCTGGCGAGGCATTTTTCGCGTCGCATAGCGTCATTGAGAGTTCAAGCGACTGTAAAATCTTAAAAAATGTCGTGAGCGTGGTATTGTCAGGGTTGTTTTCGAAATTGGAAATCGTCGCCTGCTTAATACCAATTTTTTTCGCCAGCTCGCTCTGCGTCCAGCCATTTTGCTGGCGAACCAGTTTCATTGCATTCGCCAATTGCGTTGGGCTATAGATCTTCTGAAAGCTCATCATGTCATACGTCCACAGCAAGTTTATCCGCTTAAGGGGATATTATAAGTTTTATCCTTTAGTGAGGATAAGTCAATCTGGAAACACATCTTATCCGCTCTACGGGATAAACGCTGCGATATCCGCGATCGCGGATAAAAAGGAGGATTTAAATAAGGCGTTGATGCGCCGTTTGAAGTCGGCAATATTAAGCCGCATGCCATCTCGACATGCGGCTTATACGGTTTACCAGCTATATTTCACTCCCAGCATGCCCTGAGTATCGCTATAGCCTTTATCACCTAGTTGCACACCGACATTCCCCCACAGGCTAAGGTTGTTATTTACTTTCGCCTCAACCCCGGTACGTACTTCACCGAGATTACGCGCACCTTCACGGCCTACGGTTTGACCATTCATCTTCACGGCGTAGACTTTGCTATTGTTGATCCAGTTCGCTTCAATGTAAGGCTGGAACTCACGCTGTTTACCATCGTCACGCTGGTGATGGCTGTTCAGGTAGGTTTTCACCCCAAGTCGCGTTTGCACATTTCCGTCGCCTTCCGTTTCAATGCGCGTTCCGTCTTTCCGGGTATGGTCGGAATCTTTCACACCCATCCAGGTGATTTGCGCCTGTGGCTGGACGTACCAGGTATTCAGCGTCCCTTCGCTGCCGCTAAATGTTCCCGCTTCAAAGGTATACCCACCCTCAACAGAGGCCGTCACACCGCGAGAATCATAGTCGTCAGCAGAACGGTTATCGGAACTGACGCTGTTATCAAACCAGTTATACAGCGCCCAGCTGTCAACATAAGCGCCGGTCTTATTCGCATCGTTCTGATACCAGGTCGCGTACAGCCCAGCGCTGTAACCGCTGATGCGCCCATCCGATTTATAACCCACACGATTACTCTGAGTATTACTGTGCTGATTGGCGTAGCCTGCCATCACGCCAAGATGCCAGCGATCCTGCGCGTTGCTACTCCACTGCGCCAAATCGCCGCCTAGCTGCAATACATAGCGGTTAGCCTGAGTATTTAGCTGACCGTCACCGGCCCTTGAACGTTCGTGCCCTCCGACATGACGCATCCACATACTGCTTGCCGACCCCTGAGAATGCAGTGAATCTGTATACTGCGGCTCACCCAGACGGTCGTGTAAACGATGGCTAAACAGCGAGTTGGCTGCGGCAATGTTGCTGATATAGCTTCCGGCCTCCGGGCGATAAACTGATGGGCTTTCCGGATCCACAACAGGGGGATTATTGATGGGATCGGGTGTATCCGCTGGCGTTACGCCGTCCCATTTACTGGTCAGATACCAGTTTTTCTCGTCATTCCCCTTCCCTTTAGCCAGCGTGTAGACGTAAGCCCCAGCTTCGACAGTTCCGGTGGTCAGCGCGAAGTTACCTGCAGAATTACCGCCAACCTCAATGAGTTCAATACCGTTGACCGTTTGTGCACCGACGCCGCCAATGTTATCAACCCGAACGCGAGTGTTCCCTTGGGTATCGCCTTTCACGTTCATCTTATCGGTGGGCGAATTATCGCCGCCCAGCGTCGCGTTGAACGTCATCAGGCCATTGTTTCCGGTATAGTTGCCGTTAACGGTCAGTACATTCCCCGGTTTCCCCCCTTCGCTATTCATTTGAACCGTGCCGCCATTCTCCAGGTTGCCGCCGATAGTGGTTTTAGCGACACGCAGTGCCCCCCCAGGCATAACGTTCATATCACCTGCAGTGGTGACATTTCCCGACATCACACCGCTGTTATGGATATTAATGTGTTGACTTGCCATATTAATGGCAGAGTCGGAACCGAAAGCAATTTCCCCCCCACGATATCCGTCGTACCCTGATACGCCGCGGAATCGTTGTTAAGAGTCAGGATCCCGGTACCCAGTTTTGTCACATCACCGCTACCGCTGATACTGTGCGTCATCGCCCAGCTACGCTCAGTGGAGATGGTGAGCAGGCCATTATTGATAACGGAAGCATCACCCAGGTTTTTCTGCTCGTTGACGCTGAGCGCGCTGCCTGTATCAATGTTGAATTGCCCCACAAAGCGGCTATTATCGCCATCCAACTCTACATCTGTCCTGGCGGTTGCGCTCACGATACCCTTCCCGCTTATGCTATTACGCAGTTCGCCAGTCACGTTTTTTAGCGTTAACAGACCGTCATTGGCAATATTTCCTCTGCCCAACCCCTGAGTATTATCGAGGCTGACTTCCGCATTTGGGCTAATGCTGGTTAACGCATTGTAGCGTGCATTAAGCCCCTCGATAGCCAGCGTTCCCCCTGTAACATTCAGGTTTCCGCCACCTGTCAGTTCACCCTGACTGATCCCACCTTTATTTACCGTCAGCGCCCCCTCTTTGAACAAAACAGTCGAACCCATCTGCCCGGTGAATGTCTCTACCGTCTGCGTCGATCCATTAAGATCGACGATGGCCGCGTTGCTGATGTTCAGTTCCCGGGTGTTGCCAAGTGCACCATCCGCATCGGTACGTAATGTCCCCATCTGAACGTAGGTTGCCCCCTGATAGTCGTTCTGACCGTTGGAAAGCGAAACCTGTCGCACCGTATTGATTGCCAGATCCCCTTCACCACCGATTTTTGCCGACATATCGGCCGTTGCGCCATAGGCTCCGCCATAGGCTCCGCCATGTTCGGCTAACGTCAGCTTTTGCCCACCATGGATGTTCAGCGCTTTCAGCCCATAGTTAACGTACAAACCATTACCTGGTGCGGTCGTGAGGCGGAATCCATAATCACCCTCGGCGACCACCGTTCCGTTTTGCGCAATGTGTAACGTTTTGTCCGCTTCCACCTCGTCGCCCTGTAAATCACGTAACGTTAATGAGCCACCCGACCCAATAACCGTTTGCGCCTTCACCAGTTGAACGCCGACATGGCTATCGTCGTGTTCCAGCAAATTGAGCGTCGTCAGAGGGTTATTCGCCATGGGATCATTCCACGGTTTAGGCACGTCGATAAGCACGTCGCCCGTCCCGTTTACCTGATAGTTACGGCCTTTCCAGGTGTAGTCACTCGCGCCGACAACCAGCGTATCGACGCTGATATATCCCTCCGCGAGCGTCGCAGCAGGAATATCCGTATCGAAAATGAGCGTACCGCCATTCATGGCCAGTCCACCAATGGATTGCTCTCCCACGTTTACCGATGTGGTATTTTCACTGTCAGACTGCAACATCGCGTGAGTAAGCGCAGCGGTGTTGTCGCGTTCCAGAGTGAAGGTACTGTCTTTCAGTTGGGCAACACCGGCGAATTCAGTCCCTGTTGCATGGGTAAAGCCAAACATCTTGTCGGAGGATGACAGCTGCACTCGCATCAAGTCATCGCCTTTGAGCGCATTGGTCAGCGTGTAATCTCCTGCACTGTTCGTTGATGCGAGAATGTCGAGCGTACCGGGGTTTGCAATGGTTACTTCACTCGACCCCATGCCCGTTACCCCATCTGCCGTATGAGACGCAATGGTCAGGAGGCCGTCATTGACCAGCGTTTTACCGCTATAAGTATTCCCTGCATTGAACACCGTATGGCCTGCATCATGGATCACTTTTCCGTCTTTATCGTCACCTGTAATCAGCATATCGACCTGGTAGCCGGCATCACTGTTATTGGTATGATTAAAGACAAAAACGCCTTCGCCAAGACCAAACTCCACTTTCGTCGCATTGGTGATAAATCCGGCATCTGCCGCCGCCTCACCGTGAGCAGCACCAATGTTTAGCGTTCCTACAGCAGGCTCAAAAACACCTAAGTAAACTTCTCCACCTTCGACATTCAGCGTACCGTTATTCGTCAGGGTTAACGTACCCGTACCAGATGTCCCTACGTACATATTGAATGTTTCAAGAAGAGAGTTCTGCCCATCCACCCTCACGTCGCCCTTACTTTTGTCATTGAGAGCTATCTGTGTATCACGCGCTTTAACTATACCTCCGGTGGTAATATTCAGTTCACCCGTGCCTAATACACCGACCTGTAGCAATTGTGCGTTAGTAGATGATGTCTTTAAATTCCAGAGACTGTCCGTTGAAATATTAACTATCCCCTTACCGGAGGCATTTCCTCCGATAAATCCATAGCCCGTTGAATTAAGGGTGGCACCATTACTGACATTTACGATACCGCTACCAAAATTACCGACATTGATACCCACAGTATCGAACGATGATGTCGCATCCATCAGGTTCAGTGTGCCGATACCGCTTGCTTTATCGCCCAAAAAAGTAATATTTTGCGATACGAACTTACCGCCATCGCTAATATTGAGGTTTCCGACGCCCGCAACACCAATGGTGGTATAGACATTCTTATTGACCTCCCACATTCCCCCCGTGGTGATGCTGACATTCCCGACGCCGGTTTCTCCATAACCGAGTGAACTTCCTCCGTTGCTGACAACAAGCCCCTGATTACTGATATTCATTTCGCCGTGGCCGTCATAACCAAGATTAGTTCCGAGATTAGTGATAACGGAGTTCTTATCCTTAACAGTAATGTTGCCTGTGCCTGTTTCTTTCATCCCCGCAGTGATAATTCCCGAATCTACTTTGCCTTCACTCGAGACATTAAGTTCACCGTCGCCAGCATCACCGATATAGATATAGCGGAAAGCTTCGCCCGTTCCGAGGAAATTCCAATGCCCTTTATCGGTCACGTTGACGACACCGTGGGAACCGTCCTGAACGCCCACCAATGAATATTCTTTGTTATTAATCAGTCCATTATTGGAAATATTGACTGTGCCATTACCGAAATATTCATTATAGAGTCTGCGTACCGTGATGACAGAGTCTTGATCCTGCACATTCAGGGTTCCGATACCGGTGGCATTGCCACCGATAATCGTATTTTCAGCCGTAACCAGCCCCCCCTCGCGAATAGTCGCCTCCCCAGTTCCTTGATTACCAATTTGAAATTCAATTGAGGAATCATTATTTTTTATTAGCCACTCGCCACCCTTTTCAACGACAACCTGGCCATTACTGCCCGCCTGATAGCCTAAAATGGCGACGATTGAACTCGTGACGTAACCCTTATCCGTAATATTTAATGAACCTGTGCCATAGCTACCTATTTCGAATAATTCGGTCGTCAGAACAGAGTCCTCTCCCTCAACATTGACCGTCCCGACGCCTCCTGTCGAAGAACCTAATCTTAAATAGCCTCCATCGACGTGACCCTTCTGTTTAATATTCAGCGTCCCCGTTCCGGATTGACCCACATTTAAAGGCCTTGCATTATTTCCGCTATCATACAATCGCCAGGTGCCACCCAAAACATTAACGGTGCCCTCTGAGTCCTCATTAGCGCCAATGACGCTGGTAGTAATAGTGGTTAA
Organism: Escherichia sp. XD33; assembly: GCF_019375075.1. NCBI lineage: Bacteria > Pseudomonadati > Pseudomonadota > Gammaproteobacteria > Enterobacterales > Enterobacteriaceae > Escherichia > Escherichia sp. XD33. Next base: position 244,805 of record NZ_JAENDM010000002.1, on the reverse strand, counting down.
GGAGGCATTACCGCCAGCCAAAATATTAAGCACTCCAGTGCCATACCAGCCAACCAGGTAGGCATCATAAGCAACATCAGTATCAATATTGGTAATCTGATCATTATCAACTTCCAGACTTGCACCAGACGCTGAACCGCTTAGTGCCAGCAAAACACCCAGCGTCAATCTACTGAATTTCGTTGTCAGTCCAGAGGATTTACGCAAATTAACCGTCGATGTTTTACCTGCCCTGCGAGTTAATTCCGAGCAGGCCTGAAATACCTGTAGAGTGCAATTCCATATCACGCGATAGATTCTATTCATATAAACGCTCCATATACAAACAATACAGCCACGAAAGAGATGAGTCGTCAGACATTAAAAATGAAACTTATTAAATTGTCAGAGGTCTGTATTGAGTGTTAGTTGGAGGTGGGAAGGTGTCAATTTGGCTAATTTGCTAATGCTTTCGAATTGATAGATTAAAAATTGCATAGTTCTTATTTTATTTAAAAATGAACTATGAGTTATTGTTGCTTAATAAGAAAACTGTTTCTTTCAATAAGAAAATTATCATCATCATATTTAACAAAGAATAGCAATAATTGCTAAAAATCGAAGTTTATTAAACCCCTTTTGCATCCATTAGTGTCTTTAGGAATATTCGTTATAAAATAAGGGTTATGCTTAATGCTTTAAGAAAAATAGCAATTTCCCCTTGAATATATTACTGGTGATGGAAGGATGAATCTGCAAGCTGGCATTTAACAAGCCAGTTCTAAAAGAAGGGAAATAAGAATAACTATACTCAAAAACTAACAGCCACGGTCATCATGATGTGGCTGTCAATGAAACTATAACCCAGGCGCTTTCCATAACGACGTCGTCAGTCCATGATCAACCAGCCCCAGCTGATCCTGATAAACTGCCTGCCACTTATCGCGTGAATCCTGATAAAGTTCATGCTTTTCCGGGTCTGGTGTGTGCGTCCGTTCCCAGCGAACCAGGCGTTCTCCGGTTTCTGCCATTGATGAAAAAATTCCGGCACCGACGCCAGCTGCAATGGCACATCCTAATGCAGTGGCTTCTTTGACCACCGGAATATTGACGGGTAATCCCGAGACATCAGCGAGAATTTGACTCCATAATTTCCCTTTTGAACCTCCGCCTGCAAAGACTAACGATGAAGGATGAATATTCGAGAAATCAGCAATTTGCTGCAAGTTACACGCTGATACAATCGCCGCATTTTCTTCCAGCGCACGGAACAATGTCGCTTTGTTACATTTATCCGGGTCAATGGACAAGTTAATAAAGGAAGGCGCAGCGTGATACCAGGTTTTAAAGCGCATTCTGTCGGAGAATATCGGCATTACGCCCCACGACCCAGGCGGCACCCGGCTGGCCATCTCTTCCAACAGCGTATAGGTGTCGATGCCTAGACGTTCGGCAATCAGTTTTTCTTCGGCACAGAAAGCATCGCGGAACCAGCGCATGGTGAGTCCGGTAAAAAAGCTTATAGATTCAGCTTGTACCATGCCAGGAATAACATGGGGATTAACGCGCACGTTCATTTCTGGCTCGGTCACCGGCGCGGCTAAGTTTACAACTTGCTGCCAGAATGTGCCGCCAAGAACAGCGGTTTGTGCCGGACGCACAACGCCTAACCCCAGGCAACCAAGCTGCACGTCACCTCCTCCAACGACCACCGGAGTGCCCGCCTTCAGACCGCAGAGTTCCGCCGCTTGTGAACTCACCACACCCAGCAATGTGCCGGTTTCTTTGACAGGAGAAAGAATATCGGCACGCAGGCCAGCCATATCCAGCAATGCAGGTTTCCAGTCACGGGTGGTTAGATCAAGAAGTCCCGTGGTGCCAGCGTTAGAGGGATCCACCGCAAGTTCGCCGCTGAGCATATAGGCCAGCCAGTCGCTGATCATGGTGATGGTTGATGCCTGACGGTAAATATCGGAACGATGGTGCGCCAGCCAAAGTAATCTGGGGATGGCACTTAAAGCCAGTGTTTGTCCGGTCGCGCGATAAACTTCGTTTTCAAAGGTATTGTTGTGCAGTTCTTTAAGTTCGCTAACTTCGCGCGCCGCTCTGGCATCCACATTGGCGCAGGCCCAGATCGGTGTTCCTTCATTGTTATATAAAACAATGCCTTCACGCATCGAACATGCCGAAACGGCAGCGATATACTCCGGGGCTATGCCGGCGTTGTGCAACGCCTGGCGCATACACTCACACGCCAGTTGCCAGTTTTTGTTGAGATCAAATTCCATAGAACCAGGAACGTCCGGTACTGCCAGATGCCGCCACTCCGCCTGTCCCACTGCTATTTGATTGCCTTCCAGGTCGAATATCACAGCCCGAATACTTCCGGTGCCTGCATCCAGCGCCATCAGGTAGTACTTTGATTCTGAAGGGGTAAAGAGTCGAGCCATTAGATTATCCTCGGCTTATGCGTTCTGTCTGTTCCTCTATACGTTCTCCATCATTCCCGGTAATAAGGTCATGCAAATTTAACTACGTAAAATCGCCGCTGCTGTGTCCTGATCGGTAACCAGTGCGTTGATATAACCGCCTTTCATTGCAGCGGCAATTGCTTCGGCTTTATTTTCTCCCCCTGCCACGCCAACCCGGACGGGTATGGTCTTCAGCGCGCTTAAAGGTAAGCCAATCAGTTCGTTATGTATTTTGATATCCGTGACAACGTCACCTTTTGCATCAAAAAAGTAGCCTAAAATGTCGCCAACCGCCCCTTTTCGGCCAATCATTAACTGTTCGCCCTGGCTGATATAACCGGAGCGAATGATTGTCGCGTCGTCTTGTTGACTCACGGCCCCAATGCCGACAATCGCCACATCCGCTGCTTGCGCGGCTAACAGAACATCTTTGACGCAATTTTCATTTTTTAGCGTACGGGCAATGTCAGCGGAGGATGCCCGCAACGGGGCCGGAATAATATTCACACTGCACGCCGCGTTAAGCTGCCCGATTCCCGTCATATAAGAACCGACGCCACCGGAGAGCGTGACCAGGCGAATTTGCTGTGACGAAATAAAACCACTTAAGCGTTGCAGCGTATTCATGGTTGCCTCGCCAAAACCAATCGCCAGCATCTGTTGTGGTTGAAGTAAACTCATCAACATATGCGCCGCGCCTATCCCCAGTCGCCCACCGACATCAGCATCCGCAAGCCCAGGGATCACCCGGACATGTTGCAGCGAAAACTGACGACGTAATTGAGTTTCATATTCCAGACAGCCTTCAAAGCGAGAATTAATCTGTACGCGAATAATGCCGGACTGATGCCCTTTCTCCAGCAATCGCGACACTTTCAAACGTGTCAGGCCGAGACGATCGCTGATCTCGCTCTGGGTCAGCCCGTCGTGATAGTAAAACCACGCGATCCGCGCGACCTGTTCTTCTTCACACATTCCCTGTTCTGAAATTGCCGAATCGTTGATTGTCATAATTCATTCTTCACTTTGAACATATTTAAATCTTTAATGCAATTGTTCAGTTCTTGCTCATTTATATCTGTGATGGCAACCACAGTTTGACTCTACGAGCATGAACAAACGCAACCGTGAAAATCAAAATAGCATAAATTGTGATCTATTCGTCGGAAATATGTGCAATGTCCACCTAAGGTTATGAACAAATTAAAAGCAGAAATACATTTGTTCAAAACTCACCTGCAAAACTGAACGGGGGAAATATGCAAACGAGTGATACCCGCGCGTTACCGCTACTTTGCGCCCGCTCGGTTTATAAACAGTATTCAGGGGTCAATGTCCTGAAAGGCATCGATTTTACGTTGCATCAGGGGGAGGTCCACGCCCTGCTCGGCGGCAATGGTGCCGGTAAATCGACGTTAATGAAGATTATTGCCGGTATTACCCCTGCTGATAGCGGTACGCTGGAGATTGAGGGCAACAACTACGTCAGATTAACGCCAGTTCATGCTCATCAGCTGGGTATTTATCTCGTTCCCCAGGAACCGCTGCTTTTCCCAAGCCTGTCGATAAAAGAAAACATCCTGTTTGGGCTGGCAAAAAAACAGCTCTCCATGCAGAAAATGAAGAACTTGCTGGCGGCGCTGGGCTGCCAGTTTGATCTGCATAGTCTGGCAGGATCGCTGGATGTCGCCGATCGCCAAATGGTGGAAATCCTCCGCGGGCTGATGCGCGACTCGCGGATTCTGATCCTCGATGAACCTACCGCCTCGCTTACCCCTGCGGAAACCGAACGCTTGTTTAGTCGCTTGCAAGAGCTGCTTGCTACTGGCGTGGGTATTGTTTTTATCTCGCATAAGCTGCCGGAAATTCGCCAGATTGCCGATCGAATTAGCGTGATGCGCGACGGAACCATCGCCTTAAGCGGCAAAACCAGCGAACTGTCTACCGACGACATTATTCAGGCCATCACCCCAGCGGTACGGGAAAAATCGCTCTCTGCCAGCCAAAAATTATGGCTGGAGTTACCTGGTAACCGCCCACAACATGCCGCCGGAACGCCGGTGCTGACACTGGAAAATCTGACCGGCGAAGGTTTCAGGAATGTCAGCCTGACGCTCAATGCCGGAGAAATTCTGGGCCTGGCTGGGCTGGTGGGGGCCGGACGCACAGAACTGGCCGAGACGCTCTATGGTCTGCGTACTTTGCGTGGCGGACGCATTATGCTGAATGGTAAAGAGATCAATAAATTATCCACTGGAGAACGTTTACTGCGCGGTCTGGTTTATCTGCCGGAAGATCGCCAGTCATCCGGACTGAATCTCGATGCTTCGCTGGCCTGGAACGTCTGCGCCCTTACTCATAACCTTCGTGGATTCTGGGCGAAAACCGCGAAAGATAATGCCACCCTGGAACGTTATCGTCGGGCGCTGAATATTAAATTCAACCAACCGGAACAAGCTGCACGGACATTATCCGGTGGCAACCAGCAAAAAATCCTCATTGCCAAATGCCTGGAAGCTTCGCCGCAAGTATTGATTGTCGATGAGCCGACGCGCGGCGTGGATGTCTCGGCCCGTAATGATATCTACCAGCTGTTGCGCAGCATCGCCGCACAAAATGTGGCTGTGCTGCTTATCTCCTCCGACCTGGAAGAGATCGAACTGATGGCAGATCGTGTGTATGTGATGCATCAGGGCGAAATTACCCACTCTGCACTGACCGAGCGCGATATTAATGTCGAGACTATTATGCGCGTTGCCTTCGGCGATAGTCAGCGTCAGGAGGCGTCATGCTGAAGTTTATTCAGAACAACCGTGAAATCACGGCACTGCTGGCGGTGGTGCTGCTGTTTGTATTACCCGGTTTTCTCGACCGCCAGTATTTAAGTGTGCAAACGCTGACCATGGTTTATAGCAGCGCGCAAATCCTGATCCTGCTGGCAATGGGCGCGACGCTGGTAATGCTTACGCGCAATATTGATGTTTCAGTGGGTTCCGATTACCGGAATGTGCGCGGTGCTGTTGGGGATGTTACTGAACGCAGGATATTCACTACCTGTTGCTTGTGTCGCGACTTTACTGCTTGGTTTGCTCGCGGGATTTTTCAACGGTGTCCTGGTCGCGTGGCTAAAGATCCCTGCCATTGTTGCCACCCTTGGCACGTTAGGGTTGTACAGAGGCATCATGTTGCTGTGGACTGGCGGCAAATGGATTGAAGGGTTACCCGCCGAACTGAAACAGCTCTCCGCCCCGCTGCTGCTTGGCGTTTCAGCAATTGGTTGGTTGACGATAATTCTGGTGGCATTTATGGCCTGGCTGCTGGCAAAGACGGCGTTTGGACGCAGTTTTTATGCCACGGGCGATAATTTACAGGGCGCTCGTCAACTGGGCGTTCGTACTGAAGCCATTCGCATTGTGGCATTTTCGTTGAACGGCTGCATGGCGGCACTGGCGGGAATTGTGTTTGCTTCGCAGATTGGTTTTATCCCCAACCAGACCGGTACCGGGCTGGAGATGAAAGCAATTGCAGCCTGCGTGCTGGGCGGCATTAGTTTGCTCGGTGGTTCCGGTGCGATCATTGGTGCGGTACTCGGCGCATGGTTCCTGACGCAGATCGATAGCGTACTGGTGCTGTTGCGCATTCCGGCATGGTGGAATGATTTTATCGCGGGTCTGGTTCTGCTGGCGGTGCTGGTGTTTGATGGACGCCTGCGTTGTGCGCTGGAACGTAATCTACGGCGGCAAAAATATGCCCGCTTTATGACGCCACCGCCATCCGTTAAACCCGCTTCGTCAGGTAAAAAACGGGAGGCCGCATAATGCGTATTCGCTACGGTTGGGAACTGGCTCTTGCCGCACTGCTCGTTATTGAGATTGTCGCATTTGGTGCAATTAACCCGCGGATGTTAGATCTCAATATGTTGCTGTTCAGCACCAGTGACTTTATCTGCATTGGCATTGTCGCCCTACCGCTGACGATGGTGATTGTCAGTGGCGGGATCGATATTTCGTTTGGTTCGACCATCGGCCTCTGCGCCATTGCATTGGGCGTACTGTTTCAAAGTGGTGTGCCGATGCCGCTGGCGATACTCCTGACCTTACTGCTCGGCGCATTGTGCGGGCTGATCAACGCCGGATTAATTATCTATACCAAAGTTAACCCGCTGGTGATTACGCTTGGCACGCTGTATCTGTTTGCCGGAAGCGCTCTGCTGCTTTCCGGTATGGCCGGAGCGACGGGGTACGAAGGTATTGGTGGATTCCCGATGGCGTTTACAGATTTCGCTAACCTGGATGTGCTGGGACTCCCCGTTCCGCTGATTATCTTCCTGATATGTCTCCTCGTTTTCTGGCTCTGGCTGCATAAAACCCATGCCGGACGTAATGTGTTTTTGATTGGGCAAAGCCCGCGCGTGGCGCTTTATAGCGCGATTCCAGTTAACCGCACCTTATGTGCGCTCTATGCCATGACGGGGCTGGCGTCTGCGGTCGCCGCTGTGCTGCTGGTATCGTATTTTGGTTCAGCACGTTCCGATCTCGGTGCGTCGTTTCTGATGCCCGCCATCACCGCCGTGGTGCTTGGCGGTGCCAATATTTATGGTGGTTCCGGTTCCATTATCGGCACCGCCATTGCGGTTTTATTAGTGGGATATTTGCAACAAGGTTTGCAAATGGCAGGAGTGCCAAATCAGGTGTCCAGCGCCCTTTCCGGTGCGCTACTTATCGTCGTTGTCGTAGGTCGTTCCGTTAGCCTGCATCGCCAGCAAATTAAAGAGTGGCTGGCGCGTCGGGCCAATAACCCATTGCCATAAAGGATATCTTCATGACACTTCATCGCTTTAAGAAAATCGCCTTACTTAGCGTTCTTGGCATTGCCGCAATCTCTATGAATGTGCAGGCCGCAGAGCGTATTGCATTTATTCCCAAACTGGTTGGCGTGGGATTTTTTACCAGCGGTGGCAACGGCGCACAACAAGCGGGTAAAGAGCTGGGCGTTGATGTGACCTACGACGGGCCGACAGAACCCAGTGTTTCTGGTCAGGTACAGTTGATTAATAACTTCGTCAATCAAGGTTATAACGCCATTATCGTTTCTGCGGTTTCGCCTGATGGCTTGTGTCCGGCACTGAAACGCGCCATGCAACGTGGTGTGAGAGTGCTGACCTGGGACTCTGATACTAAACCGGAGTGCCGCTCTTACTACATTAATCAGGGAACGCCCGCCCAGTTGGGAGGTATGTTGGTGGATATGGCGGCGCGTCAGGTGAATAAAGACAAAGCCAAAGTCGCGTTTTTCTACTCAAGCCCCACCGTTACGGACCAAAACCAGTGGGTGAAAGAAGCGAAAGCGAAAATCGCCAAAGAGCATCCTGGCTGGGAAATTGTCACTACGCAGTTTGGCTATAACGATGCCACTAAATCATTACAAACCGCAGAAGGAATATTAAAAGCGTATAGCGATCTCGACGCCATTATCGCCCCCGATGCCAACGCCCTGCCCGCTGCCGCACAAGCCGCAGAAAACTTGAAAAATGACAAAGTAGCGATTGTCGGATTCAGTACGCCAAACGTGATGCGTCCATATGTGGAACGCGGCACGGTGAAAGAATTTGGCCTGTGGAATGTGGTTCAGCAAGGCAAAATTTCAGTGTATGTCGCGGATGCATTATTGAAAAAAGGATCAATGAAAACGGGCGACAAGCTGGATATCCAGGGCGTAGGTCAGGTTGAAGTCTCGCCAAATAGCGTTCAGGGCTATGACTACGAAGCGGATGGTAATGGCATCGTACTGTTACCGGAGCGCGTGATATTCAACAAAGAGAATATCGGCAAATACGATTTCTGATGTGCATTACTTAACCGGAGTAAGTTATGGCAGATTTAGACGATATTAAAGATGGTAAAGATTTTCGTACCGATCAACCGCAACAAAATATCCCTTTTACCCTGAAAGGTTGCGGTGCGCTGGATTGGGGAATGCAGTCACGCTTATCGCGGATATTTAATCCGAAAACGGGTAATACCGTGATGCTGGCCTTTGATCATGGTTATTTTCAGGGGCCGACTACCGGACTTGAACGCATTGATATAAATATCGCCCCGCTGTTTGAACATGCCGATGTATTAATGTGTACGCGCGGCATTTTGCGCAGCGTAGTTCCCCCAGCGACCAATAAGCCGGTGGTACTGAGGGCGTCAGGTGCGAACTCTATTCTGGCGGAATTAAGTAATGAAGCCGTGGCGTTATCGATGGATGATGCCGTGCGCCTGAACAGTTGCGCGGTGGCGGCGCAGGTTTATATCGGCAGCGAATATGAACATCAGTCGATCAAAAATATTATTCAGCTGGTTGATGCCGGAATGAAAGTGGGAATGCCGACCATGGCCGTGACTGGCGTGGGCAAAGATATGGTGCGCGATCAGCGTTATTTCTCGCTCGCGACTCGAATCGCCGCTGAAATGGGGGCGCAAATTATCAAAACCTATTATGTCGAAAAAGGTTTTGAACGGATTGTTGCCGGATGTCCGGTACCCATTGTTATTGCTGGCGGTAAAAAATTACCGGAGCGCGAGGCGCTGGAAATGTGCTGGCAGGCTATCGATCAGGGCGCTTCTGGTGTGGATATGGGGCGTAATATTTTCCAGTCTGACCATCCGGTGGCGATGATGAAAGCCGTACAGGCGGTGGTTCACCATAACGAAACGGCTGATCGAGCATATGAACTCTATCTGAGTGAAAAACAGTAACTGCGGATCTAAGGAGAAGAATTATGCACGTCACACTGGTTGAAATTAACGTTCATGAAGACAAGGTTGACGAGTTTATCGAAGTTTTTCGCCAGAACCACCTGGGCTCTGTACAGGAAGAAGGCAATTTGCGCTTCGATGTCTTACAGGACCCGGAAGTGAATTCGCGCTTTTATATCTACGAAGCCTATAAAGATGAAGACGCAGTGGCGTTCCATAAAACCACGCCCCACTACAAAACCTGTGTCGCGAAACTGGAATCTTTAATGACCGGGCCGCGTAAAAAACGTCTGTTCAATGGTTTGATGCCGTGAGGCGAATTTATCAATTTTATCTACAATTGGGGTAACGCGCTGACGGGAGTAAAAAAATGTCTGACTGGAACCCCTCTTTATATTTGCACTTTTCCGCTGAACGATCGCGTCCGGCGGTGGAGCTGCTTGCCAGAGTGCCGCTGGAAAATGTCGAATATGTTGCCGATCTTGGCTGTGGCCCAGGTAACAGCACCGCCCTTCTACAACAACGTTGGCCTGCGGCCAGGATAACAGGCATCGACTCGTCTCCGGCGATGATTGCTGAAGCGCGCAGTGCTTTGCCAGACTGCCAGTTCGTGGAAGCAGACATCCGCAACTGGCAACCGGTACAGGCACTCGATCTGATTTTTGCTAATGCCTCACTGCAATGGCTGCCCGACCACTACGAATTGTTTCCTCATCTGGTTTCTTTACTTAATCCGCAGGGCGTGCTGGCAGTACAGATGCCAGATAACTGGCTGGAGCCGACCCATGTGCTCATGCGCGAAGTTGCCTGGGAACAAAACTACCCGGATCGCGGGCGTGAGCCGTTGGCTGGCGTTCATGCTTACTACGATATTTTGAGCGAAGCCGGATGTGAGGTCGATATCTGGCGAACCACCTACTATCACCAGATGCCGTCACACCAGGCGATTATCGATTGGGTGACTGCCACTGGATTACGTCCGTGGTTACAGGATCTGACCGAGAGCGAACAGCAGCTTTTTCTTAAGCGCTACCATCAGATGCTGGAAGAGCAGTATCCACTGCAAGAGAACGGACAGATACTGCTGGCATTTCCGCGTCTGTTTATTGTTGCCCGGCGTATGGAGTAAATATCACGTCAGCTGGTAATGACGATCGGGAAGAATTTTTGCTGGAATTTCGGCTTCATCGTTCATCTGTAACAGGTCAATTTCAATAGCGTTGCAGATGGCATCCAGTGGTAAATCATTGTTTTCAGTACCGAACGGATCTTCCAGTTCTTCCGCCAGACAATCCAGCGAAATAAAAGTGTAGGAAATCAGCACAGAGATAAAAGGCGTCATGTAATGCAGGTCCACGACCAGCGCGAACGGCAGCATGATACAAAACAGATAAACGGTACGATGCAAAATCAGGGTGTAGGCAAAGGGAATTGGCGTATAGGCAATGCGCTCGCATCCTGCCAGGACCGCTGAAATATCATTAAGCCGATCGTTGAGGCTAATAAACAGGATATCTGAAAGCTGTCCATTGCGGCGCTGAACCGCCAACCATTCTCCCATTATTAACAAGATACGGTTAGCTGGAGAGTTCGAAGCCAGTACACGCTGAAGATCTTCAGTCTTGAGATAATGAGCCAGCACTTCCGCCTGTGGCTGTTTGCGTAATGTCATGCGTAAACAGTGGGCGAAAGCGATTTGCAGCCGGGCAAACTCCCTTACACTTGCCGAATCCGGCAATGTCGTTTTTACCTCGCGCAGTAACGACCGTGAGGCAATCATCAACTGCCCCCAAAGTTTTCGCGCTTCAACGTAACGGGCGTACCCGGCATTATTACGAAAACCAAGAAAAATGGCGATGGCGACACCGAGAATGCTGAACGGTGCGAGGGTGAATTTGATGCCCAGATGCGTGTACCAGGGCAGCATGAAAATAACAGCGATAGAAAAGAGAAAATTGAGTAGTAAGCGCGAGGATATCTTGGATAATACTGAGCCGTGCCAGACAAAAATACGGCGCAGCCAGTGTTGTTGTGGACGAACAATCATGGTTATCTTCAGGCGTGGAAAAGTCGCCCTATTAAACGTGATTACGATCACATTCTCAAGACGCTACTTACAAATTACCTACAAGCTTACAACATTAGCAGGCGCTGCATGTGGCACCTGTTAATGATAAAGGCATATAGGATGTTGTAACTAATATGGTGAAATAAGAAACCCGGTCGAAACCGGGTTCAGAAGTAACGGTGTTATTAGCACAACGGACGTACAGCTTCGCGCATCCCTTTTTCGAGAATCGCATCCAGGTCATTAGCAACCTGCTCGACCAGACCAGGCACTTGCGTCAGGTCCTGCTCCCAGTGGTCTTTTTCTGCCAAAACAATCGCTACCAGTTCCTGGGTGCCGATAACACGGTCACGATGCTGGCTCCAGAGTTGCTGATAACGTTCCAGCCAGTGTGCATCGTCCTGTACCGGATATGTTTCGCCGTTACGCTCACCACGATAGAACGCAATCAATGCCGCTAATGCGAAAGTAAGGCGCGCCGGAAGTGTGCCGTTTGCCTTCTGCCCTGCCAGCAGCTGTGGCAGGATGCGGGTGCGGAACTTGGTCATACCGTTGAGCGCGATAGACAGCAGCTGATGCTTAATGTACGGGTTACGGAAACGCCCGGTGACTGCACTGGCGAAAGATTCCAGTTCATCACGAGGCAAATCCAGTACCGGAATAATTTCTTCGTAGATAGCTTTTTCAACGAATGCGCAAATTTCAGCATCGTTCATCGCTTCACCTACGGTATCCAGCCCTGCCTGGAACGCCACCGGCACCAGCGCGGTGTGCGCACCGTTGAGGATTGCCACTTTGCGTTCTTTGTACGGTTTAATATCGTCAACAATCAGCACGTTGAGCGGATATTTGTCCAGACGCAGTTCAGTCGCTAAGGATTTCGGTCCCTGAATCACAAACAGGTAAAAGTGTTCAGCGGTGTCGAGAAAACCATCGTGATAACCCAGTTCTTCTTCCAGTTTAGCCACTTCATCGCGCGGATAACCGGTAACGATACGGTCCACCAGCGTAGAACAGAAGCTGTTAGCCTGATCCAGCCATTGAATAAATGCTTCTGGCAGTGCCCACTCTTGCGCATAGCGCAGCACCAGTTCACGCAACGCGTCGCCATTGTAGTCAATCAACTCACACGGAATGATGATCCAACCTTTATCCAGCGCACCGTTGAAATGGCTAAAGCGTTCGAACAGCAGACGGGTCAGTTTTGCCGGATAGCTTACCGCTGGCGCGTCATCGAATTTATCGCCCGCATGGTAGCTGATACCCGCTTCGGTGGTGTTAGAGAAAACAAAGCGCATTTCCGGGTTGTGCGCCAGTTTCAGGAATTCATCGTATTCACTGTAGACGCTGATTTCACGATTAACCGAGCGAATCAGACGCGCGTCGCTGACCGCTTCCCCCTTCTCATTCAGGCCACGGATAATGGTGGTGTACAGACCATCCTGCGTGCTCAGTGACGGCGGGAATGAAGTTTCAATCGGACGAACAACGACCACGCCAGAATTCAGATCGGTGTGCTCATTCAGGAGATCGATTTGCCAGTCAACAAAGGCGCGCAGGAAGTTACCTTCACCAAACTGAATGATACGTTCTGGATACTGTGCACCGGGAAAATCGCGACGATTTAGTGTTTTCACAATGGGTTCCCTTCTGATTAGTCATACAACCTGTTTGAATTGGTACGACAGGTTAGCAAACTTTAATACGCCGAACCCCTGTTTTGATCAACTCCTGATGATTAATGAGCAGTTTTATGAGAAAAGTGTGGCGCGGATCATGGTTTAATCGAGGAAAAACGCCTTTTCCTGGATCATAAAGTGGTAGAACACATTGCATTCAAATCGCGCGTAATGAATAAAGATGTCAGACAACTTCCTCACCGTAACGCATAGTGCTGGTACGGTTGCGCCCATCTTTCTTCGAGCGATACAGACACGTATCGGCTTCGACCATCAATTTATTAAAGTCATCGGTCAGCGTTCGGTACGATGCGCGACCACTACCGACGCCAATACTTACCGTGAGATAAAGCGTTTTTTGTTGCCAGGTGAATGGTTGCAGTTCAACGCCTTTACGGATTTTTTCCGCCATTAGCAGACCATCGACAGGATTCACCGACGGCACTGCAACAGCAAATTCTTCGCCGCCCATTCGCGCCACCAGCCCCTTATCACCGACAATCTTCTGAATATGCCGGGCAAACACGCTTAACACTTTATCGCCACATTCATGTCCATAGTTATCGTTAATGCTTTTGAAATAGTCGATATCAAGCAGCATGACAGTCAGATGTTGTGTCTGTTTCAGCGATGGACTTTTCAGCGCCTCATAAAGACCGGACCGTGAGTAAACCTGAGTCAGAAAATCAAAGTCGGCTCGCAGCGCAACTTGCTTCATTAGCGAATTGATCGCTGCCACGCTAAAAGAAACCATAATTGGGCATATCGCCATCGTGGCAATACCGAGACGTGCGGAGAACATTTGCGGAATGGAGAACGGCGAACCGACCGAGATATCAATCACCGAATTTGCCACCAGTACGATTTCCACCGCACCGGTGACAAAGGTCAACAGACATGTTACCTGCGGCGTATAGCGCACTGCCCACCAGATTAATGCAGGCAGCGGGAACGCCAGACTCCCCGCTCCGCCAATGACTACCGAGGCAATAACCGACACAATAAGCGCGATGGCGGGCATCATCTGTTCTGCTTTAAAGCGCGGCAGCACTCCAGGAATAGCCAACGTCAGCATACAAGGCACGATCAACACGCCCGTTGAGAATTGCTCACTGAACCAGTCCGCAAGCAAAGGCCAGAAATCCAGACTATCAATACTGACCGAACCAAGATAGCATGTTCGCTGACAGCGGCGGCAAATAAAGGTACCCTGGGAATGCTATTTTGTCGTTTTCCGCAATTCTCATGGCTGATTCATCTGTACAACCAGCCAGTGATAGATTACCGCCACGATATAACGTTGTTGTTCTTCGCTTAACGAAACACCCTGCGGAATGTTATGCCACTTAGCCAGACAACCGCGACAGCAGGTCGCGGTGGCGTGCTGAGCGATAAACACCGGATGCCCGCGCATGGGGGTTTGCTTACCGTCATTAACCGGTAATGCCGCAGCAAGACGTTTAGCGACAAAATCCGCCGCATGTTGTTCGATGACTGGCGCGCCTTTCTCCAGACAATACTGACGCTCTTTCATGCCCAAACGAAAGCGAGAGCGAAATTTTGAACGGGATAAACGCGCGAAGAGAGGATCGAGAGACTGCATTAATAAACCGAACGCCCTAACTGTTTCGTCAATTGTTCAAGGACGGCAATGCCCGCAAGCGAGTTACCTGCATCATCCAGTTCCGGACTCCAGACTGCGATGGCCATTTCATGCGGAACAATCGCCACAATACCGCCCCCAACGCCAGATTTCGCCGGTAGTCCCACCCGCCAGGCAAACTCCCCCGCGTTCTGGTACATACCACTGGTCGCCATCAGCGCGTTAATTTGCCGCGCCTGCATTGGCGTCACCACTGGTTCATCAATATGAATAGCTTTCCCCTGATTAGCCAGAAAGACAAACGTCCGGGCCAGCTCTACACAGCTCATTTTCAGAGCGCAGTAATGAAAGTAGTTTTGCAGAACGGTTGTCACGTCATGATGGAAATTGCCAAACGACTTCATCAGCCAGGCGATAGCCGCATTTCGCGCGGAATGTTCAAATTCGGAACGCGCTACCACCGTATCGTAGGAAATATCAGACACACCGCTTAAGCCGCGCACGACTTCCAGCATACGTTGCCGTGGTGCGCTTAATCGCCCTTGCAACATATCGCAGACCACCAGCGCACCGGCATTAATGAACGGATTACGCGGTATACCCTGCTCCATTTCCAGTTGCACTAAGGAATTGAACGGTGATCCAGACGGATCTTTGCCGACGCGTTGCCAGATTTCCTCTTCGGAGTAATGACGCATGGCGACAACGAGACTCAGCACTTTGGAAATAGACTGAATGGAAAAACGTTCTTGCGCGTCTCCGGCCTGAAAAAGCTGTCCGTCAACGGTACAGATAGCAATCCCCAATCGGGAACCGTCTACTGTAGCCAGCGCCGGAATATAATCCGCGACTTTACCCTGACCAATGAGCGGCCGCACTTGCCGCAAGATGTTTTCTAAAATTGCATTATCCATGGCGACTGCCACTTTCTACTCCTGGACCGCAGGTCTGAAAAGACCTGCGAGTATATCAGAGCTGAATATGTCGCGTCAGATCCGGTCTTTCCACACCGTCTGGATATTACAGAATTCGTGTAAGCCGAAATGGGAAAGCTCACGACCAAAGCCACTCTTTTTCACGCCACCAAAGGCCACTCGCGCGTCGCTGGCACAATAACCATTGATAAACACCCCACCGCATTCCAGACGTGCCGCCATCTGTCTGGCCTGTGTTTCGTCAGTGGTAAAAATGGTCGCTGAAAGGCCGAACTCACTATCATTAGCCAGTTCCAGTGCATGTTCTGCATCTTTCGCAATGGTGATTGCCGCAACGGGGCCAAACATTTCTTCCCGAAACGCGGTCATTTCTGGGGTAACATTCGCCAGAACCGTTGGCGGATAGTAGTTACCTGCCCCAGCCATCTTTTCCCCGCCCAGTAACAAACGCGCACCCTGCGCCAGGGTTTTCTCCACCTGATGATGCAGCTCATCACGTAAATCAAAACGAGCCATTGGTCCGAGAGCGTTCTCTTCGTCACGGGGATCGCCCATTTTCAAGGCTGCCGCAGCTGCCACAAAACGTTCGGTAAATGCCGAAGCAATTCCCTCTTCGATAATAAAGCGTTTTGCCGCTGCACATACCTGTCCGGTATTCTGATAACGTCCGGCTACCGCCGCTTTCACCGCCAGTTCCAGATCGGCATCGTTAAGCACAATAAACGGATCCGAACCGCCCAGTTCCAGTACGCATTTTTTCAGTGCCGCTCCAGCCTGTGCGCCAATAGCCGCTCCCGCACGAACACTTCCGGTCACCGTGACAGCAGCAATGCGCGAGTCTTTAATCATCTGACTGACACCGTCGTTGTCGGCATTCAGCCAGCCATATACGCCTTGTGGGATACCCGCATCTTTAAACACCTGGGCAATGAGCTGTGCACAGCCCATCACATTCGGCGCATGTTTAAGTAAGTAGCCGTTACCTGCAAGAATGATGGGAACAGCGCCACGCATCACCTGCCATAACGGAAAATTCCACGGCATAATCGCCAGAATCGTCCCCAACGGTCGATACTCAATAACCGCCTGCTGATTTTCCACCAGCGTAGGTTCCGCCTTCAGCATTGCCGGACCATGTTCTGCATACCAGTCACACAAATTCGCCGATTTCGCCACTTCAGCGCGCGCCTGGTTGATTGGTTTGCCCATTTCGCGGGTGATCATTTGCGCCATTTCTTCGCTACGAGCGCGCAGAGCCTTACCGATATCACGCAGTTTTTCAGCACGATAATCTATATTTGTCTCGCGCCAGTCGCGAAAGCCTGCTGCCGCCAGCTGAAGTGCGTTTTCGATATCGTCAGCGCCAGCCCACGGCAGCACAGAAAGTTGTTCACCCGTGGCAGGATTTATCGAAATTGCATGAGTTGCCGGAGTAATGGTCATCGGGGTATCTCCTTTATGAGTCATGGTATGAAGATACGCAGATTTACTCTTGCTTTAAAATGAATAATATTAAGCCACTTATTCACGAATCGAGAATGCTATGGATCTGACCCAACTGGAGATGTTCAACGCGGTTGCCGAAGCTGGCAGCATAACCCAGGCTGCAGCAAAAGTGCATCGCGTGCCGTCGAATCTCACTACCCGTCTGCGCCAGCTGGAAACAGAACTGGGGGTTGATCTGTTTATTCGCGAGAATCAGCGTTTACGTCTCTCTCCTGCCGGGCATAACTTTTTACGCTATAGCCAACAAATTCTCGCGTTAGTGGATGAAGCGCGGAGCGTTGTCGCTGGCGATGAGCCGCAAGGTTTATTTTCTCTTGGTTCGCTGGAAAGCACCGCTGCAGTGCGCATTCCAGCCACGCTGGCGGAATTCAACCGTCGTTATCCCAAAATTCAGTTTTCACTTTCCACCGGCCCTTCCGGCACTATGCTGGATGGTGTACTGGAGGGAAAACTGAATGCGGCGTTTATTGATGGACCCATTAACCATACTGCCATCGACGGGATACCGGTATACCGCGAGGAACTGATGATCGTCACGCCACAAGGATATGCGCCAGTAACCCGTGCCAGTCAGGTTAATGGCAGTAACATTTATGCCTTCCGCGCCAATTGTTCGTATCGTCGCCACTTCGAGAGCTGGTTTCATGCTGACGGTGCCGCTCCGGGAACTATCCATGAGATGGAGTCTTATCACGGAATGTTGGCCTGTGTGATCGCAGGAGCAGGCATTGCGCTTATTCCGCGCTCTATGCTGGAAAGTATGCCGGGGCATCACCAGGTTGAAGCGTGGCCGTTAGCTGAGCAATGGCGTTGGTTAACAACCTGGCTGGTCTGGCGTCGTGGTGCGAAAACACGTCCGCTCGAGGCATTTATTCAACTGCTGGATGTGCCTGACTCGGCAAGACAGGGATATCAATGAGCTATTTTTGATAGTTCTTGCGGTTAATATGCTCTATATAGTGATGTTCCGATGACTTATGACTATATGGGGCAAATATGGTTACGCCAGTAAGCATCAGCAATTACATATCTCTTCCTGATAATTTTCCCGTACGTAATATTGCACCGCAGGTAAAAGAAGTTTTAAAGGATTTTATTGATGCACTTAGTACAATAATATGTAATGAAGAGTGGCGCACGTCTTTAAACATCAACTCAGCCACAAAAAAGATATTTAATAACCTTGACAACTTATCATATATTCAGAGGACTTCTTTTCGGGGTAACGACACGCTATACAATGAAAAGGTTCAGTTTAAACTCACTTATCCCGCCAGGAATGGAAGACACAAAGAAAATATTGAATTTCAGGTAGTAATAAATTTAAGCCCTATTTATTTAGATAATTTTCGCCATGATGGAGAAATTAATATTTTTTGCGCTCCCAACCCAAAGCCTGTCACTATGGGGCGCGTATTTCAGACCGGCGTCGAGCGTGTGCTCTTTCTGTTTCTGAATGATTTTATTGAACAATTTCCAATGATCAACCTTGGCGTTCCCATCAAAAGAGCGCATACACCACATATTGAACCCCTGCCTCCGGATCACCATACCGCTGCAGATTACTTACGCCAGTTTGATTTGCTTGTCCTGAATTTTATCTCTCGCGGTAATTTTGTCATACTCCCCCGATTATGGAGTAACTCTGAGGTTCACAGATGGTTCGTCAATAAAGATCCTAACTTGATCACCGCCATTCTCGACATAACAGACGGCGAATTAAAAGAGGATTTATTGCAAAGCCTGATGGATTCATTAGGTTCTAACAAACATGTACTACCCGAAGTCTGCATCTGCTTTTTATCCCTTTTAGCAGAACAAGAATCTCCTCATTTTCAGGACTTTTTTTTATTTTTCGCCAATATGTTATTGCACTATCACCAATTTATGAATCCCAATGAAAGTGATCTGAATGACGTGTTGATGCCAGCATCATTAAGTGATGATAAAATTATCAAACATATGGCGCGCAGGACCCTCAAACTGTTTGTAAAAAATGAAACGCCGCCAAAAGTTACTCACGAAGACCTGGTGAAAAACAGGCCTCGCTCCCCTGTCAGACCACCTATACCCGCAACCGCCAAAACGCCAGACCTTCCTGAACGTCATTAAACCGTGATGTTACCGACTCTCTGACGAGGAACAGAATCAGCGTCAGAGAAACGGAAAACGCGATCCAGATCACAAATGCATTGTATTCACATCATTAACCGTTTTAAGATCATTTCATCACTTTTTCGCAACTCACCCGATAATCTGTTATGACAACAAACACTGTTTCCCGCAAAGTGGCGTGGCTACGGGTCGTTACGCTGGCAGTCGCCGCCTTCATCTTCAACACCACCGAATTTGTCCCTGTTGGCCTGCTCTCTGACATTGCGCAAAGTTTTCACATGCAAACCGCTCAGGTCGGCATCATGTTGACCATTTACGCATGGGTAGTAGCGCTAATGTCATTGCCTTTTATGTTAATGACCAGTCAGGTTGAACGGCGCAAATTACTGATCTGCCTGTTTGTGGTGTTTATTGCCAGCCACGTACTGTCGTTTTTGTCGTGGAGCTTTACCGTTCTGGTGATCAGTCGCATTGGTGTGGCTTTTGCACATGCGATTTTCTGGTCGATTACGGCGTCTCTGGCGATCCGTATGGCTCCGGCCGGGAAGCGAGCACAGGCATTGAGTTTAATTGCCACCGGTACAGCACTGGCGATGGTCTTAGGTTTACCTCTCGGGCGCATTGTGGGCCAGTATTTCGGTTGGCGAATGACCTTCTTCGCGATTGGTATTGGGGCGCTTATCACCCTTTTGTGCCTGATTAAGTTACTTCCCTTACTGCCCAGTGAGCATTCCGGTTCACTGAAAAGCCTCCCGCTATTGTTCCGCCGCCCGGCATTGATGAGCATTTATTTGTTAACTGTGGTGGTTGTCACCGCCCATTACACGGCATACAGCTATATCGAGCCTTTTGTGCAAAACATTGCGGGATTCAGCGCCAACTTTGCCACGGCATTACTGTTATTACTCGGTGGTGCGGGCATTATTGGCAGCGTGATTTTCGGTAAACTGGGTAATCAGTATGCGTCTGCGTTGGTGAGTACGGCAATTGCGCTGTTGCTGGTGTGTCTGGCACTGCTGCTACCTGCGGCGAACAGTGAAATACACCTCGGGGTGCTGAGTATTTTCTGGGGGATCGCGATGATGATCATCGGGCTTGGTATGCAGGTTAAAGTGCTGGCGCTGGCACCAGATGCTACCGACGTCGCGATGGCGCTATTCTCCGGCATATTTAATATTGGAATCGGGGCGGGTGCGTTGGTAGGTAATCAGGTGAGTTTGCACTGGTCAATGTCGATGATTGGTTATGTGGGCGCGGTGCCTGCTTTTGCCGCGTTAATATGGTCAATCATTATATTTCGCCGCTGGCCAGTGACACTCGAAGAACAGACGCAATAGTTGAAAGGCCCATTCGGGCCTTTTTTAATGGTACGTTTTAATGATTTCCAGGATGCCGTTAATAATAAACTGCACACCCATACATACCAGCAGGAATCCCATCAGACGGGAGATCTCTTCAATGCCACCCTTGCCCACCAGCCGCATAATTGCGCCGGAGCTGCGTAGGCTTCCCCACAAAATAACCGCCACCAGGAAAAAGATAAGCGGCGGCGCAACCATCAGTACCCAATCAGCGAAGGTTGAACTCTGACGCACTGTGGACGCCGAGCTAATAATCATCGCTATGGTTCCCGGACCGGCAGTACTTGGCATTGCCAGCGGCACAAAGGCAATATTGGCACTGGGTTCATCTTCCAGCTCTTCCGACTTGCTTTTCGCCTCCGGTGAATCAATCGCTTTCTGTTGCGGAAAGAGCATCCGAAAACCGATAAACGCGACGATTAAGCCGCCTGCAATTCGCAGACCGGGAATCGAAATGCCAAATGTATCCATCACCAGTTGCCCGGCGTAATACGCCACCATCATGATGGCAAATACGTACACCGAGGCCATCAACGACTGACGATTACGTTCGGCACTGTTCATGTTGCCTGCCAGGCCAAGAAATAACGCGACAGTTGTTAATGGGTTAGCTAACGGCAGCAACACCACCAGCCCCAGGCCAATTGCTTTAAACAAATCTAACATTGGTGGTTGTTATCCTGTGTATCTGGGTTATCAGCGAAAAGTATAAGGGGTAAACAAGGATAAAGTGTCACTCTTTAGCTAGCCTTGCATCGCATTGAACAAAACTTGAACCGATTTAGCAAAACGTGGCATCGGTCAATTCATTCATTTGACTTATACTTGCCTGGGCAATATTATCCCCTGCAACTAATTACTTGCCAGGGCAACTAATGTGAAAAGTACCAGCGATCTGTTCAATGAAATTATTCCATTGGGTCGCTTAATCCATATGGTTAATCAGAAGAAAGATCGCCTGCTTAACGAGTATCTGTCTCCGCTGGATATTACCGCGGCACAGTTTAAGGTGCTCTGCTCTATCCGCTGCGCGGCGTGTATTACTCCGGTTGAACTGAAAAAAGTGTTGTCGGTCGACCTGGGAGCACTGACCCGTATGCTGGATCGCCTGGTCTGTAAAGGCTGGGTTGAACGGTTGCCGAACCCGAATGATAAGCGCGGCGTACTGGTAAAACTTACCACCAGCGGCGCGGCAATATGCGAACAATGCCATCAATTAGTTGGCCAGGACCTGCATCAAGAATTAACAAAAAACCTGACGGCGGACGAAGTGGCAACACTTGAGCATTTGCTTAAGAAAGTCCTGCCGTAAACAAAAAAGAGGTATGACGATGTCCAGACGCAATACTGACGCTATTACCATTCATAGCATTTTGGACTGGATCGAGGACAACCTGGAATCGCCACTGTCACTGGAGAAAGTGTCAGAGCGTTCGGGTTACTCCAAATGGCACCTGCAACGGATGTTTAAAAAAGAAACCGGTCATTCATTAGGCCAATACATCCGCAGCCGTAAGATGACGGAAATCGCGCAAAAGCTGAAGGAAAGTAACGAGCCGATACTCTATCTGGCAGAACGATATGGCTTCGAGTCGCAACAAACTCTGACCCGAACCTTCAAAAATTACTTTGATGTTCCGCCGCATAAATACCGGATGACCAATATGCAGGGCGAATCGCGCTTTTTACATCCATTAAATCATTACAATAGCTAGTTGATAACGTGACAACGTCACTGAGGCAATCATGAAACCACTTTCATCCGCAATAGCAGCTGCGCTTATTCTCTTTTCCGCGCAGGGCGTTGCGGAACAAACCACGCAGCCAGTTGTTATTTCTTGTGCCAATGTAGTGGTTGTTCCCCCATCACAGGAACAACCACCGTTTGATTTAAATCACATGGGTACTGGCAGTGATAAGTCGGATGCGCTCGGCGTGCCCTATTATAATCAACACGCTATGTAGTTTGTTCTGGCCCCGACATCTCGGGGCTTATTAACTTCCCACCTTTACCGCTTTACGCCACCGCAAGCCAAATACATTGATATACAGCCCGGTCATAATGAGCACCGCACCTAAAAATTGCAGACCCGTTAAGCGTTCATCCAACAATAGTGCCGCACTTGCCAGTCCGACTACGGGCACCAGTAACGATAACGGTGCAACCCGCCAGGTTTCATAGCGTCCCAGTAACGTCCCCCAGATCCCATAACCAACAATTGTCGCCACAAACGCCAGATACATCAGCGACAAGATGGTGGTCATATCAATAGTAACCAGACTGTGAATCATGGATGCGGAACCATCGAGAATCAGCGAGGCAACAAAGAAGGGAATGATTGGGATTAAAGCGCTCCAGATTACCAGCGACATCACCGCCGGACGCGTTGAGTGCGACATGATCTTTTTATTGAAGATGTTGCCACACGCCCAACTAAATGCTGCAGCCAGGGTCAACATAAAGCCGAGCATCGCCACATGCTGACCGTTCAGACTATCTTCGATTAACACCAGTACGCCAAAAATCGCTAAGGCGATCCCCGCCAATTGTTTGCCATGCAGTCGCTCCCCGAAAGTAAACGCGCCAAGCACGATAGTAAAAAACGCCTGTGCCTGTAACACCAGCGAAGCCAGTCCAGCAGGCATACCAAAGTTAATGGCGCAGAACAGAAAGGCAAACTGCGCAAAACTGATGGTTAATCCATACCCCAAGAGCAAATTCAGTGGTACTTTCGGTCGTGCAACAAAAAAGATGGCCGGAAAAGCGACCAGCATAAAGCGCAAACCGGCCAGCATCAGCGGTGGCATGTTATGAAGCCCCACTTTGATGACCACAAAATTTAGCCCCCATACGACCACTACCAGTAGCGCCAACACACCATCTTTTCGCGACATTCTACCGCCTCTGAATTTCATCTTTTGTAAGCAATTAACTTAGCTGAATTTACTTTTCTTTAACAGTTGATTCGTTAGTCGCCGGTTACGACGGCATTAATGCGCAAATAAGTCGCTATACTTCGGATTTTTGCCATGCTATTTCTTTACATCTCTAAAACAAAACATAACGAAACGCACTGCCGGACAGACAAATGAACTTATCCCTACGACGCTCTACCAGCGCCCTTCTTGCCTCGTCGTTGTTATTAACCATCGGACGCGGCGCTACGCTGCCATTTATGACCATTTACTTGAGTCGCCAGTACAGCCTGAGTGTCGATCTAATCGGTTATGCGATGACAATTGCGCTCACTATTGGCGTCGTTTTTAGCCTCGGTTTTGGTATCCTGGCGGATAAGTTCGACAAGAAACGCTATATGTTACTGGCAATTACCGTCTTCGCCAGCGGTTTTATTGCCATTCCTTTAGTGAATAACGTGACGCTGGTTGTGCTCTTTTTTGCCCTCATTAACTGCGCCTATTCTGTTTTTGCTACCGTGCTGAAAGCCTGGTTTGCCGACAATCTTTCGTCCACCAGCAAAACGAAAATCTTCTCAATCAACTACACCATGCTAAACATTGGCTGGACCATCGGTCCGCCGCTCGGCACGCTGTTGGTGATGCAGAGCATCAATCTGCCCTTCTGGCTGGCAGCTATCTGTTCCGCGTTTCCCATGCTTTTCATTCAAATTTGGGTAAAGCGCAGCGAGAAAATCATCGCCACGGAAACAGGCAGTGTCTGGTCGCCGAAAGTTTTATTACAAGATAAAGCACTGTTGTGGTTTACCTGCTCTGGTTTTCTGGCTTCTTTTGTAAGCGGCGCATTTGCTTCATGCATTTCACAATATGTGATGGTGATTGCTGATGGGGATTTTGCCGAAAAGGTGGTCGCGGTTGTTCTTCCGGTGAATGCTGCCATGGTGGTTACGTTGCAATATTCCGTGGGCCGCCGACTTAACCCGGCTAACATCCGCGCGCTGATGACAGCAGGCACCCTCTGTTTCGTCATCGGTCTGGTCGGTTTTATTTTTTCCGGCAACAGCCTGCTATTGTGGGGTATGTCAGCTGCGGTATTTACTGTCGGTGAAATCATTTATGCGCCGGGCGAGTATATGTTGATTGACCATATTGCGCCGCCAGGAATGAAAGCCAGCTATTTTTCCGCCCAGTCTTTAGGCTGGCTTGGTGCCGCGATTAACCCATTAGTGAGTGGCGTAGTGCTAACCAGCCTGCCGCCTTCCTCGCTGTTTGTCATCTTAGCGTTGGTGATCATTGCTGCGTGGGTGCTGATGTTAAAAGGGATTCGAGCAAGACCGTGGGGGCAGCCCGCGCTTTGTTGATTTAAGTCGAACACAACAAAGATTTAATTCAGCCTTCGTTTAGGTTATCTCTGCTAATATCTTTCTCATTGAGATGAAAATTAAGGTAAGCGAGGAAACACACCACACCATAAACGGAGGCAAATAATGCTGGGTAATATGAATGTTTTTATGGCCGTACTGGGAATAATTTTATTTTCTGGTTTTCTGGCCGCGTATTTCAGCCACAAATGGGATGACTAATGAACGGAGATAATCCCTCACCTAACCGGCCCCTTGTTACAGTTGTGTACAAGGGGCCTGATTTTTATGACGGCGAAAAAAAACCGCCAGTAAACCGGCGGTGAATGCTTGCATGGATAGATTTGTGTTTTGCTTTTACGCTAACAGGCATTTTCCTGCACTGATAACGGATCGTTGACACAGTAGCATCAGTTTTCTCAATGAATGTTAAACGGAGCTTAAACTCGGTTAATCACATTTTGTTCGTCAATAAACATGCAGCGATTTCTTCCGGTTTGCTTACCCTCATACATTGCCCGGTCTGCTCTTCCAATGACCACATCCAGAGGCTCTTCAGGAAATGCGCGACTGACACCTGCTGTCACGGTAATGTTGATATGCCCTTCAGAATGTGTGATGGCATGGTTATCGACTAACTGGCAAATTCTGACACCTGCACGACATGCGTCTTCATCATTAGCCGCTTTAACAATAATGATAAATTCTTCGCCCCCGTAGCGATAAACCGTTTCGTAATCACGCGTCCAACTGGCTAAGTAAGTTGCCAGGGTGCGTAATACTACATCGCCGGTTAAATGCCCGTAGGTATCATTAACCAATTTAAATCGGTCAATATCCAACAACATTAAATAAAGATTCAGAGGCTCAGCGTTGCGTAACTGATGATCAAAGGATTCATCAAGAACCCGACGCCCCGGCAATCCCGTCAAAACATCCATATTGCTACGGATCGTCAGCAAATAAATTTTGTAATCGGTTAATGCCGCAGTAAAAGAAAGTAACCGTTCCTGAAAAGCGGCGAAATGCGCGTCCTGCCAGTGATTTTCAACAATAGCCAGCATTAATTCCCGACCACAGTTATGCATATGTTGATGGGCAGAATCCATTAGCCGAACGTAAGGTAATTCATCGTTATCGAGTGGCCCCAGATGATCAATCCACCGACCAAACTGGCACAGTCCATAAGAATGGTTATCCGTTATTTCTGGCTTACTGGCATCTCTCGCGACCACGCTGTGAAACATACTCACCAGCCACTGGTAGTGGGCATCGATAGCCTTATTGAGATTTAACAAGATGGCATCAATTTCCGTTGTCTTCTTGATCATTGCCACTCCTTTTTCACAGTTCCTTGTGCGCGCTATTCTAACGAGAGAAAAGCAAAATTACGTCAATATTTTCATAGAAATCCGAAGTTATGAGTCATCTCTGAGATAACATTGTGATTTAAAACAAAATCAGCGGATAAAAAAGTGTTTAATTCTGTAAATTACCTCTGCATTATCGTAAATAAAAGGATGACAAATAGCATAACCCAATACCCTAATGGCCCAGTAGTTCAGGCCATCAGGCTAATTTATTTTTATTTCTGCAAATGAGTGACCCGAACGACGGCCGGCGCGCTTTTCTTATCCAGACTGCCGCTAATGTTGATCATCTGGTCCGGCTGAACTTCTCGTCCATCAAAGACGGCCGCAGGAATAACGACATTAATTTCACCGCTCTTATCGCGAAAAACGTAACGGTCCTCTCCTTTGTGAGAAATCAAATTACCGCGTAGTGAAACCGAAGCGCCATCGTGCATGGTTTTTGCGAAATCAACGGTCATTTTTTTTGCATCATCGGTTCCGCGATAGCCATCTTCTATTGCATGAGGCGGCGGTGGCGCTGCATCCTGTTTTAAACCGCCCTGGTCATCTGCCAACGCATAAGGCATGACAAGAAAACTTGCTAATACAATGGCCTGAAATTTCATACTAACTCCTTAATTGCGTTTGGTTTGACTTATTAAGTCTGGTTGCTATTTTTATAATTGACAAATAAGAATACTACCAATTGTTATAAGGCATTTAAAATCAGGCAACTAGCTGTCAAATATTCAGAGAATTTAACTCACTAAAGTTAAGAAGAAGATCAAATAGTCTTAAACATATTTTCAGAATAATCGGATTTATATGTTTGAAAATTATTATATTGGACGAGCATACAGAAAAAGCAAATCACCTTTACATATAATAGCGTGGACAAAAAACAGTGAATATTAATAAAGATAAAATTGTACAACTCGCAGATACCGACACTATTGAAAACCTGACATCCGCGTTGAGTCAAAGACTTATCGCGGATCAATTACGCTTAACTACCGCCGAATCATGCACCGGCGGTAAGTTGGCTAGCGCCCTGTGTGCAGCTGAAGATACACCCAAATTTTACGGTGCAGGCTTTGTTACTTTCACCGATCAGGCAAAGATGAAAATCCTCAGCGTAAGCCAGCAATCTCTTGAACGATATTCTGCGGTGAGTGAGAAAGTGGCAGCAGAAATGGCAACCGGAGCCATAGAGCGTGCGGATGCTGATGTAAGTATTGCCATTACCGGCTACGGCGGACCGGAGGGCGGTGAAGATGGTACGCCAGCGGGTACCGTCTGGTTCGCGTGGCATATTAAAGGCCAGAACTACACTGCGGTTATGCATTTTGCTGGCGACTGCGAAACGGTATTAGCTTTAGCGGTGAGGTTTGCCCTCGTCCAGCTGCTGCAATTACTGCTATAACCAGGCTGGCCTGGCGATATCTCCAGGCCAGCCATTGGTGGTGTTTATATGTTCAAGCCACGATGTTGCAGCATCGGCATAATCTGAGGAGCCTTACCGCGCCATTGTCGATACAGGCGTTCCAGATCTTCGCTGTTACCTCTGGAAAGGATCGCCTCGCGAAAACGCTGCCCATTTTCACGCGTTAATCCGCCCTGCTCAACAAACCACTGATAACCATCATCGGCCAACATTTGCGTCCACAGATAAGCGTAATAACCTGCAGCATATCCGCCACCAAAAATATGGGCGAAATAACTGCTGCGATAGCGTGGCGGTATAGCAGGAAGATCCATATTTTCCGCCACCAGCGCCCGCAATTCAAAATCATCGACATCCTGCATTGCTTCGTTTTCTTCCAGGCAATGCCAGCGCATATCGAGAAGTGCGGCGCTAAGCAGTTCGCTCATCTCATACCCTTTGTTGAACAGGCTGGCATTACGCATTTTCTGTTGCAGTTCGTCAGGCATTGCTGCCCCGCTCTGATAATGCCGGGCGTAGCGAGCGAATACCTGCGGATGCGTTGCCCAGTGTTCGTTGATTTGCGACGGAAATTCGACAAAATCACGCGGCGTGTTGGTGCCGGAAAGCGTGGCATAACGCTGGCGGGCAAAAAGGCCGTGCAGCGTATGACCAAATTCATGGAATAAGGTTATGACATCATCCCAGAGTAACAACGCAGGCTCACCGGCAGCGGGTTTCTGATAATTGCAGACGTTATAAATTACCGGATGTGTTTTATTAAGCGTTGATTGCTCAACAAAATTGCCCATCCATGCACCGCCGCTTTTTGAATCACGGGCGAAGAAATCACCGTAAAATAACGCCAGCCCCACGCCATTATGATCAAAAATTTCCCACACACGAACGTCAGGATGGTAGACAGGAATATCAAAACGTTCGACAAACTTAATACCGAAGAGCTGATTCGCGGTCCAGAATACACCTTCATTTAACACCGTGTTTAATTCAAAATATGGCTTGAGCTGCGCCTCATCAAGATCAAATTTCTCCCGCCGTACCTGTTCCGCATAAAATGCCCAGTCCCACGGCTGCGCGCTAAACCCGCCCTGCTGCTTATCGATAACCGCCTGTATGGAGGCTAATTCATCGCTCGCACGTTGACGCGCCGCTGGAACAATTTCCCGCATAAAGTTAAGTGCTGCTTCAGGTGTTTTTGCCATCTGATCGGCGATTTTCCATGCGGCATAATGAGGAAAACCAAGTAGTGTTGCCTGTTGTGCACGGATCTCCACCAGACGTTGAATGATAGCGCGGGTATCATTGGCATCATTTTTTTCCGCTCGCGTCCAGCCCGCAATAAACAGTTTTTCACGCGTCGCACGATCGCGCATTTCGGCAAGCGCCGGTTGTTGGGTGGTATTCAGCAGCGGAATCAGCCATTTGTTATCCAGACCTTTCTCGCGAGCCGCCTCTGCCGCCAGCGCAATCTCTTGCTCACTCATTCCTGCCAGCTGCGCGATATCGTTCACAACCAGACCGCCGGATTTATTTGCTGCCAGTAATCGCTGGTTAAACTGGCTGGTCAGGGTCGCAGCTTCTGTATTCAGTACTTTTAATTTTGCTTTATCAGCTTGCGCAAGTTTGGCTCCGGCAAGGACAAAACGTTGATGAATCACCTCCACCAGGCGGATGGATTCACTATCAAGCCCCAGGGATTCACGGCGCTGCCAGACAGCATCTACCCGCGCGAATAATTCACCGTTCAGATAGATATCATTAGCCAGTTCCGCCAGTTCAGCGGAAAACTGCTCGTCAAGACGCTGTAATTCATCATTGGTATGCGCCGCAGTCATCGCAAAAAAGACGCTGGTAACGCGGGTAAGTAATTCTCCGCTTTGTTCCAGTGCCAGAATAGTATTGTTGAAATCAGGCATTTGCGGGTTAAGCGCGATGGCAGCAATTTCTGCCCGCTTTTGCTGCATTCCCTCATCGAATGCCGGGCGATAGTGATGATTGGCAATTTGATCAAAATGGGGAGCCAGATACGGCAGTGTGCTTTGCACAAGGAAAGGATTCATTGTTGTCATTTTCTTCTCCTGAACGCGAGGTGTTCCATAGCGTAGGCTTACTGATAACGGAGTGCAATCTTGCAATCCAGTATTACCCGCTCTTAAGCATCCCGTGCTATGTTATTGACACACAAAAGCGTTGAGGAACAGTGAGATGATCGTTTTAGTAACTGGAGCAACGGCAGGTTTTGGTGAATGCATTACTCGTCGTTTTATTCAACAAGGGCATAAAGTTATCGCCACTGGCCGTCGCCAGGAACGGTTGCAGGAGTTAAAAGACGAACTGGGAGATAATCTGTATATCGCCCAACTGGACGTTCGCAACCGCGCCGCTATTGAAGAGATGCTGGCATCGCTTCCTGCCGAGTGGTGCAATATTGATATCCTGGTAAATAATGCCGGCCTGGCGTTGGGCATGGAGCCTGCGCATAAAGCCAGCGTTGAAGACTGGGAAACGATGATTGATACCAACAACAAAGGCCTGGTATATATGACGCGCGCCGTCTTACCGGGTATGGTTGAACGTAATCATGGTCATATTATTAACATTGGCTCAACGGCAGGTAGCTGGCCGTATGCCGGTGGTAACGTTTACGGTGCGACGAAAGCGTTTGTTCGTCAGTTTAGCCTGAATCTGCGTACGGATCTGCATGGTACGGCGGTGCGCGTCACCGACATCGAACCGGGTCTGGTGGGTGGTACCGAGTTTTCCAATGTCCGCTTTAAAGGCGATGACGGTAAAGCAGAAAAAACCTATCAAAATACCGTTGCATTGACGCCAGAAGATGTCAGCGAAGCCGTCTGGTGGGTGTCAACGCTGCCTGCTCACGTCAATATCAATACCCTGGAAATGATGCCGGTTACCCAAAGCTATGCCGGACTGAATGTCCACCGTCAGTAATTTTTATACCCGGCGTAACTGCCGGGTTATTGCTTGTCACAAAAAAGTGGTAGACTCATGCAGTTAACTCACTCACAAGCAAGAACGAATGACCGTCGAAACGCAACTTAATCCCACACAGCCTGTCAATCAGCAGATTTATCGTATTCTTCGTCGCGACATTGTCCATTGCCTGATTGCTCCAGGCACACCGTTGTCGGAAAAAGAAGTTTCTGTTCGTTTCAATGTGTCACGCCAGCCGGTTCGTGAAGCCTTTATTAAACTGGCGGAAAACGGCCTGATTCAAATTCGTCCGCAACGTGGCAGCTACGTCAACAAAATTTCCATGGCCCAGGTGCGCAACGGCAGTTTTATCCGTCAGGCCATTGAGTGCGCGGTGGCGCGTCGGGCGGCGAGCATGATTACCGAAAGCCAGTGCTATCAACTGGAACAAAATCTTCACCAGCAACGCATTGCCATTGAGCGCAAGCAACTGGATGATTTTTTTGAACTTGATGACAACTTCCATCAACTCCTGACGCAGATTGCCGACTGTCAACTGGCGTGGGATACCATTGAGAACCTGAAAGCGACCGTTGATCGCGTGCGCTATATGAGTTTCGACCACGTTTCTCCACCAGAAATGCTGTTACGCCAGCATCTTGATATTTTCTCTGCCCTGCAAAAACGTGATGGCGATGCGGTAGAACGTGCAAT
Source organism: Escherichia sp. XD33 (assembly GCF_019375075.1). Classification (NCBI taxonomy): domain Bacteria; kingdom Pseudomonadati; phylum Pseudomonadota; class Gammaproteobacteria; order Enterobacterales; family Enterobacteriaceae; genus Escherichia; species Escherichia sp. XD33. The sequence continues at coordinate 213,621 of NZ_JAENDM010000002.1, read as the reverse complement.
GACGCAACATTTGCAGGAAATCAGCGAATCCGTGCGCCAGATCCGCCAGGAAAACAGCGACTGGTTTAGCGAAGAGTAATTCATTTCCTCTCATCCCATCCGGGGTGAGAGTCTTTTCCCCCGCCTTATGGCTCATGCATGCATCAAAAAAGATGTGAGCTTGATCAAAAACAAAAAATATTTCACTCGACAGGAGTATTTATATTGCGCCCGTTACGTGGGCTTCGACTGTAAATCAGAAAGGAGAAAACACCTATGACGACCTACGATCGTAACCGTAACGCAATCACCACTGGCAGCCGTGTTATGGTTAGCGGCACCGGTCACACTGGCAAGATCCTGTCGATTGATACTGAAGGTCTGACCGCTGAGCAAATCCGCCGCGGAAAAACCGTAGTTGTTGAAGGTTGTGAAGAGAAACTGGCACCACTGGACCTGATTCGTCTCGGCATGAACTAAGCGTGTGAATGCCGCCGATGGCGGCATTGCTTTTTTACTTCACGGAATATTTTGCCACGGTCGCTTTCGCGCCATGCGCTAATAAAGACAAGTACGTTTCCGTCACTCTTGCAGTAAACAAACTATTGTCTGGCAAATCATCACCAAAGATCGCCTTAATCGCCAGCAATGACTGGACGCGCGCTTTCCCTTCGGCACTACTTTGTACAGCCTTCTGAATAACAGGTAACAGTGGGTCACTGATTTCTATCGGATTTCCCTGTTCATCAACACCACCGACATAACGCATCCAACCCGCGACGCCCAGCGCCAGCAGATCGAACTTGCTGTCATGCGCCAGATGCCAGCGAACAGAATCCAACATCCGCTGTGGCAATTTCTGGCTACCATCCATCGCAATCTGCCAGGTTCGATGACGTAACGCCGGGTTGCTATAGCGTGCAATTAATCGGTTAGCGTAATCTTGCAAATCAACGCCCTGCACTTTCAACGTCGGCGCTTGTTCCTGCAACATCAAGCCATACGCCGCATAACGATAATGTTCATCTTCCATACAGTCATTAATGTGCTGATATCCTGCAAGATACCCCAGATACGCCAGGAATGAATGACTGCCGTTGAGCATGCGCAACTTCATCTCTTCATAAGGCAGCACATCGCTAACCAGTTCGGCTCCCGCTTTTTCCCATTCCGGACGTCCGGCAACAAAGTTATCTTCTATTACCCACTGGCGGAAAGGTTCACAGGCAACGCCCGCAGGATCGCGCACACCGGTAAGTTGTTCGATTTTCGCCAGCGTATCCTCTGTCACTGCGGGCACAATACGGTCCACCATTGTTGATGGGAAAGTCACGTTATCTTCGATCCATTGTGCCAGTTTTACATCAACGGCTTGTGCGTAGGAAGTGACAACGTCACGCATAACATGACCGTTTTCTGGCATGTTGTCACATGACATGACGGTAAATGCGGGAAGTCCTGCCGCTTTACGGCGAGCCAGCGCCTCAACAATCACCCCTGTTGCTGTTTTCGGCTGGTGGGGATTTTGCACGTCGGCAGCTACCATCGGGTGATCGAGCATTAACTGTCCGGTCGCCGGAGAGTGGAAATACCCTTTTTCGGTGATTGTCAGAGAGACAATCGCGATTTGCGGTTCACACATCGCTGCCAACACGGTTTCTAAGCCATCTATCTGTACGTGCAAGGCTTTTTTAACGACGCCAACGACGCGAGCCGTCCACACATCGGCCGACATTTCCGCAACGGTATAAAGATTATCTTGCTGTTGTAAATCGGCAATTTGCTGTTCGCCGCCGATTAAGTTGACCTCATAATATCCCCAGTCACTGAAATGTTCCGTAGCAAGAATATCGGCATACACACCCTGATGCGCACGGTGAAATGCACCAAAGCCTAAATGAACAATTCTTGGAGCCAGGTTATTACGATCATAAACAGGGAGTGTCGCTTTTGCTGATAACAAATTATTTCCCATAACAATTCCTTAAATATAAATATGGCAAGCTATATGTTTTGTTATATGAATAAAAATCCCCTCTCCGGTAAGAGAAGGGATTAAGGGTTTACAGACTTCTGGAAGGTTGCGCAGCTCTTACAACACGCGGTTGATCTTCCGCAGCGTCTTCCAGCGCACTTAAATCACGGTCTTTCACCTCTGGCATTTTCAGCGCAGAGATTAAACCAATCACTGAATATGCCATGATCATAATGGCGATCGGATACCAGGATTCCGTCATGGTGCAGAAAATACCCGCCAGGATAGGACCAAAACCGGAAGCGATAAGACCACCAATTTCTTTAGAAATAGCCATCCGGGTAAAGCGGTTTTTACAGCCGAACATTTCTGCCATGGTAATGTTTTCCAGAGCAAATAATCCCAGCACCGCACAGTTATGAATCACAATCAGTGCAACCATAATGGTGCTCGGGGCATAGCTTTTATCTACAATGATAGAAAGCATTGGCCATGCCAGCACAATCGCGGAGGTATTCATAATAATATACGGGATCCGGCGACCAATTTTATCGGATAACCAACCAAGGAACGGAATGGTCATAAAGCCGAGAATCGAACTGATCATCAATGCATCTGTTGGAATTGCTTTGTTAAACAATAACGTCTGCACTAAATAGCCTGCAAGGAAAGTCTGAATTAACCCGGAGTTACCCGCCTGACCAAAACGCAGCCCTGTTGCCAGCCAGAAGGATTTGCTCTGGAACATGCTACCAGCAGGTGCAGGTTTTGCTGTCGGTTGGTTACTGTCGTTAACCTTCTCAAAGACCGGGCTTTCTTTCAGATTCATACGCAACCAGATAGCAAAGACCATCACGACAACGCTCGCCAGGAACGGTATACGCCATCCCCACGCCAGCAGTTCCTCTTTACTGAGAATGAAGAACATAAAGGCCCAGATTGCCGTTGCGCTCAAGGTTCCGCAGTTAGTTCCCATAGCCACAAATGAGGAGATAATTCCGCGCTTACCTTTTGGCGCATATTCCGCCAGCATCGTACCGGCACCGGAAATTTCCGCACCTGCACCCAACCCCTGAATAATACGCAACGTCACCAGCAAGATGGGTGCAAAAACACCAATCTGTGCATAGGTCGGTAACACACCAATTAAGGTGGTACAGATCCCCATCATGGTGATGGTAATAAAGAGCACTTTTTTACGCCCTATTCTGTCGCCCATTTTGCCGAAAATAAATGCTCCGACAATACGCGCCACATAACCTGCACCGTAGGTTCCCATTGCCAGAATTAACGCCATTGCCGTTGATGATTCAGGAAAAAATATTTCATGAAACACTAACGCTGCGCCGAGCGAATATAACTGGAAATCCATAATTCACAGGTGTTTTTTCCCATCCTGTGGTTTCCTTGGCGTTTTCTAGGTTTTTTCAGATAGTTGCATTTTTTAAAAAGCATCCTAAGTTCGATCTCAGTGTCTATCTGGGGCCTATTTCTGTCCCATATATGCCCCAAAAAAACTCCCCAACAGATAAGTAGTTTTTTCATGGATTTATGCGTAAAATCAAGAACGGCTGGAAATCATTCAATACTCACACTATCGAAAAATTTACCAGCCAACCGCAGCACGTTCTTGCATAAGGCGTGTCTGCGGTTTTTCAACTATTCAGATACATCACTCCCATCACATTCATTCCTCCGCATCAAAGGCATATAGGCTATATCACCTTGATATTTTTCTTTTTCAGATAAAAACTGTTATCTATGTATACTTTTAAACCCAATCCGTGTAGAGTCTCTGCATAAGATAGTTTGCAGTTGCCGCTTCAGCTTGCGCCATAAACCGCCTGATTTTTGCTGCCACCTGTTAGCATTCCTGTATACCTGAAACGACAATGTTTATCTACGAACTTTAAGAATACCCAAGATAAAAATTGTCAACTATATCATATATAACACATTACTAATTCGAGGCTATATGAACAGCATACTGATAATCACATCTCTCCTTATCATATTCAGCATTTTTAGTCATGCCCTAATAAAATTAGGGATTGGCATATCCAATAACCCAGACAAAACCGATGTATAAGTCAACATATCCTGAATCAGACATACAATATCGCAATGAAAATCAATAATATTTTAAGGAATATCTTCATGAAATCAAAAGACACCCTAAAGTGGTTCCCTGCGCAGCTTCCTGAAGTAAGAATTATCCTAGGGGATGCTGTAGTGGAAGTAGCAAAACAGGGAAGACCTATCAATACCAGAACATTGCTTGATTACATTGAAGGAAACATAAAGAAAAAATCATGGCTGGATAACAAAGAATTATTACAAACAGCGATATCAGTTCTTAAAGACAACCAAAATTTAAATGGTAAAATGTAATATAATAAACTTACTTTTTTATCATTTTTCCACTTTAACAACATTTTGCTCCACTTTTCCACGACCAAACAACTTGAAATCTGGTTAAAATAACACGCAACACTATTCTTCTTCCTTGAGTTCGCCCGGAACTCGAAAAACAAACCGAGTTAAAGCCATTTTTCACAAAATCGATTTTGGGTCTCACCAAAATTACGGGGTTGCATACGCATTCGTTTATTTTCGAACGTGTACATACAAATATGCACAAAAATAATCATAATTATTTTCTGAGATGCATTATGATATGAACACCAATTTCGTATAGAGTCTCACTATGTCTCGAATTTTTGCTTACTGTCGGATATCAACGCTGGATCAGACCACCGAAAATCAACGCCGGGAAATCGAAAGTGCAGGTTTTAAAATCAAACCTCAGCAAATAATCGAAGAACACATTAGCGGCTCAGCAGCAACCAGTGAGCGTCCTGGTTTTAACCGGTTGCTTGCTCGCCTGAAATGTGGTGATCAATTGATTGTGACAAAACTGGATCGCCTTGGTTGTAATGCAATGGATATCAGGAAAACAGTGGAACAACTGACCGAAACAGGTATCAGAGTGCATTGCTTAGCATTGGGTGGCATTGACCTGACCAGTCCAACAGGAAAAATGATGATGCAAGTAATTTCAGCAGTCGCTGAATTTGAACGAGACCTTTTACTTGAACGCACTCATTCCGGGATAGTAAGAGCCCGCGGCGCAGGGAAACGTTTTGGTCGACCACCTGTGTTAAATGAAGAACAGAAACAGGTGGTATTCGAACGAATTAAGTCAGGTGTAAGTATAAGTGCCATTGCCCGGGAATTCAAAACCTCGCGGCAAACCATTTTAAGAGCCAAAGCAAAACTTCAGACACCTGACATATAAAAAATAATCTCGGTGTGAGATGCTTTACGTCTTCCAAGCCCCCTTCCTTGCCGTAAATGGAAAGATACATCTAATTATAGAATTTATATGTTTTACCCTACGGCAGTGCTGGCCATTCAATATCCTGTGCAGTTGACGTATCAACACGGTTCAGCAATACCCGATACTTTTTCCATGCTTCCAGCAACGAGATTTCTTCCTCCGTTGCAATTTCCAGATCTGCAGCATCCTGAAGCGGCGCAATATGCTCACTGGCTACCTGCATCAGGTTGTTTTTTGTTTCTTCCGCCTCCCGGATCCGGAACAGTTTTTCTGCTTCTGCATCTTTCACCCAAGCTGTGCCGTTCCACTTCTGAAACTCCCCTTCCGGCGATAACCAGGTAACATTTTCCGGTAACGGACCGAGTTCAGAAATAAATAACGCGTCCCCTGACGCTACGTCATAAACCGTTTTACCCCGATGGTCTTCAACGAGATGCCACGATGCCTCATCACTGTTGAAAACAGCCACGAAGCCTGCCGGAATATCTGGCGGTGCAATATAGGTACTGTTTGCTGGCAGACCTGTATGAGGCGGAATATATGCGTCACCTTCACCAATAAATTCATTAGTTCCGGACAGCAGATTATAAATTTTTATGGTCCGTGGTTGTTCACTCATTCTGAATGCCATTATGCAAGCCTCACAATGTAGTTAAATGCGATGTTTTTGACGGTGTTTTCCGCGTTACCAGCAGCGTTAACGGTGATGGTGTGTCCATGTGAGCCAATCGCAACAGAGTGCGTATGAGCACCAATACCGACAGTATGCGCGTGTGCACCTGCGCTTGCAGCAGTACCCGATACAGAGTGCGTATGAGCGCCTGCAGAAGAAGTGTTAACACTGTATTTAGAATAATCAGGTGCTCCACTTCCCGGAGCACCACTGGAACCACCTGAAACAAATGTCATCGAATGGGTATGTGCACCGGCTGAAGCAGCCGTACCGCTAACACTATGGGTATGCGCCCCGGTGTTATTCGTGGATTTAGTGCCGTAATCAAACGACGATGTGGTTTTCGTACCCAAATCCGTACTGGATGCGCTGGCGCTGTGGGTGTGCGATTTAATGCCGTCCTGTTCCTGAGACAATACGGCACGACCACTGGCGGGCTTGCCCTTAATCGTCCAGCCACGCATAACCCATCGAAATGGTGCTATTAAGCATAGTTTTTACACGAACCTGCTCCTGGGAGGGGGCATCAGTGTATTGATCTTTATGCATTTTGTCGCTCCATTCGTTTGCTCTTCACTTGCGGCTAAAAATATAACGTCAAATCACTCAGCATGAAAGAGTGAAAGTTTCAGCGCGTTTCCCTTACATAATCTGTCGTTTGTATTCTCTTCAGGCATACCGGAAAGACTAGGTATTGTCACACAACCAATACCATCGACAATCGAGATTTATATCTATTCGGTAATGTTTAAATATAACAAAACCCCGTAAAAACGAGGTTTATGAGTAATTTGTATTGTTGAATAGCATCTGATGAGAAATTGATGCTAATACTATAAACATGCTAGATTAAATCAATCTTGATATCATAGCTTTCAAGACCAGTCATTTTTTCCCGTGCAGTAAACTGGATACTGGTAACTTCTTTCCCGGTCTTTTTCTTAAGCTCAATGATTTTTTTGTTATATATTCAGAAATATCTGCTTCTGTTTTTGTTTTTAACTCTTCAATGTTCATCATTTCCTCTTTTAGTCTGTTATGACTGTCCTGGTACACAGTAGTGTCAATTATATGGAGCAAACGTATAAAAGATAAGATGAAACATCGCAATAATCAACATACGACGGTCTAAATTTCACACAAACAGATAAAGATGATTATCATTTATTATCAATGCATTAGAATCAAATCAATTCAAGAGTCTCATTGCTGCTTCCAGAATTTCTTCTGAAGTTACATGTCGATCCGCTGCTACATAAATGACTTTATGATCTCCGGTCAGAGATGGAAACCCTGCAGCCATTACAGTGAGGTGTGTTGTTTCGCCATTTGGATATTCACGCATGATGGTGTTAACTCCGGTCATCACTGGCACTACCATTGCTGGTTCAGAGTTAAAAAAAACTATTATTTTTTTCATAATGTTACCGTAATATGTGAGTATCCATCGACTAGACACTAAGCAAAAAAGCTCCCGAAGGAGCCTTCATTTTCACTTTCTTAAATCTAACGACAGATGGCTAACATTTAAGTATTGTGAAATATTATCAAATGTAATCATCATTGATTTACAAAAGATACATTTTGCCCCGAAAGGATTTCTGTCAGAAACATCAAAAGATGATGTTCTATACTGAGAACCATGGCAACACGGGCATCTAAAGTGAATATGGTTTGTAATATTTTCTACCTCAAAGTGCCACTACATGAACAGCTGCAGGGCCTTTAGGTCCGTTCTCAATACCAAATTCGACTTCCTGATTCTCAGTTAACGTTTTGAAATCGTTGCTCTGAATAGCTGAGAAATGCACAAACACATCTTTGCTACCATCTTTCGGCGTGATGAAACCAAAACCTTTTTCAGGGTTAAACCATTTCACTAAACCAGTCATTTTGTTAGACATCATTATTACCTTTTGAAGAAGTTAGCCCTTGGGCAGAATGGTCCGAAAAAAAATATCAGAGAGAAAAACCAACAAGGAAATCTCAAGAGGTACAAATAATAAAATTATAACAATGACTGCTTCAGATAATTTTGTAACAAACCAGAACACCATTAACGCATGATTAACCAACCATAGCAAGGATTACTTTTGTAAAGAAAAACACACGAATGAAACAATAGCTTTATTTATTAATAAAACGTGTCATTCTGTCTAATGACCTTTTATCTTACCCTTAAGATTTCAAGGATTTTGACTCATGGAAGAGTCCTTTTTATTTAAATTTCACATTCAGCGCTAAAAATAATCCGATTTAATATTAATCTACATCTGATATTTTTTATCTCTTAAAGATTCATAAATCCGTTGACAAGTCACTCCTGCGATGTAGCGTTTGTCAGCAATTTCAGCATAAAGCTGAGCTTCTGCTGCAATATCTCCGAGCATGTTGGTGAGCATTCCTTCGGCGGCTTTGGTTGTTTTGCCTCTGACGGCAGCGGCAAGATTTGCGGTATGCTGCGCTGCGTCAAGGCGTATGGCATATTTTGTTGCTTCGGCACGCAGCTGGTTAACACTATCAGACAGATCAGCAGCCCTGGCAGAAATTTCAGCGGCTTTCTGTTGTGCATCTTTAACAGCCTCATCACGGGATATACTTCGCCCCTGTTCAATTATTCGAGCAGCAAATTGGACATTTACCTCTTGAGATAATTCGGCAGCATCACGCTCCGCCCATTTTTTTTGCCATCCTCTGTCGCTCCAGACATTACCTACGACAAATCCTACCAACACGAGCAAAATCACCGTGAATATCTGATTCACTGTTCTATCCCCCAGCAGGTTAATGCACTCTCCTGGTCACGACGAATAACCTGACCGTAACAATTATTTGAACGAATGCGGCAATCACGTCCACCGTCCTTTATCCACCAGCGAATCGCCTCGCATGCGCCTTTACGATCACCGGCATTAAGCCGCTTATAAAACGTCGACGGAAAACACTTACCAGGGCCAATGTTATAGGGACAGAATGACGCGATACCGGCTTTCTGTGGCTCGGTCAGTGGAACTTTTATATTGCGCTCCACCCATGCCAGCGCCTTATCACGCTCAATGGCGTTGACCTGGTCGCATTTTTCCTTCGACAGTTTCATATTGGGAAAAACGGTTTTTCCATCCACCACTGTGGCACCCCGACAGATGGTCCATATGCCAGAACCATCGCGGTATGCCATTGTGTGGTTACCTTCTTTTTCGTCCAGAAACTGGTCAAGTATCTGAGGAGCAGATGCGCCAGCACCAATCAGCGCCAGAACGGCAGCCGACAGGCCGTATCTGATTTTTGTGTTCATAGATATTTATGATGAGGACGCTCGTGCTTATTGGCAGGATTTTCAATCTTAAAGGAGTACTGATGCTGCAGATAAGACTCAACTTTTTCTGACAATTTTTCTGCTACTTCCAGGAAGACTTGCCGGACGCTCATTCTGGCTGCTGCCTCATAAAACTCCAGCGCAGCTCCTTCAACACGGTCCATGGCGACATCCAGGCCAAAAATTTCACCGTCAAAGCGTTCTTTGTCCTGTAAGGCTACAGTTACCGTAACTTTATTCTCAAAATTACGGACTCCTTTCACAACCAGTTCATAGTCTTGAGTCATTGGATTACTCTCCTCTCGCAGCCTTACGCCTGTCTTCTTTAATCTTGAAATAAAGATTTGTCAGATACGTCAGCATGCCAAATACCAGACTACCCAATACACCTATTGCCGCCCACTGTGAGGGCGTGACTTTATCGAGCAACTGTAAAAACCAGTAGCCAGCACTGCCTGCAGAGGTGCTGTAGGCGATGCCCGTTGTTAACTTATCCATGGATTTCATAGCCTCACCTCCGCAGATAACGGATGGTGTACACGGTTTGGTTCGAAGAAGGAAAGAAGTTACATTAGCGTAAGGCCCGAACATCTATTCAAAAAGAAAAACGCCAGCAATTATTCTGGCGTAGCTAAAAATATCGTATAATCTTACACTTCAAAAAATAACTTTATAAAATGCCATCACATCATATCTTCTAAGAAAATCTTGATAAATATTGGTGCGGAGGCACACCAAAATATCCTCTAAAAACACTTACAAAATATGATGCATTGTCATACCCGCATATTCCCGCCACCTTGCCGACAGTATGGTTACTGTAGATCAATAATCTTTGCGCCATCATCATTCGTTCTTCAAGAATTAATTTACTAAACGATAATCCTTCGTCTTTTAATTTTCTTTTTAACAAACTCTCGCTCATATATAATCTTGAAGATATATCACAAAGTCTCCATGACGCAGAGATATCCGAGTGAATAATAGCCTTAACTTTACAACCTAAGCTATTAAGACTTCCGAACAAAAAACTTTGCACTATTTTCTCTGAAGATAAGACAGCAAGACATGCAAGTGATATTTGATTTCTAACTACATCCACGGTTTTGCTATCACAATTCAAGCATGCAACCAAGTTCTTTAACAATGAAAAATCTTCACATTCTACTATCAAGTATGACGGATAAAACCTTCTTACAGAAAAAGGTGAGAGTGTGTAGTTTTTAAAGAAATCATTAACTGTTTTCTCCTCAACATCTACGATCATTAGATGATCTGTATTTGACGAAAAAAGATCTTTTAAATTGTATTCAATGAGGACAGCATTTCCTTTTTTAAACAAAATATCTTCTTTACCAATTCGGACACCAAACGAGTTCAACACCAAAATGATAGAACATATGTATGGCATATTATCCACCTGATATCATTGGGGTTACACCAGGTAAGTATAGGTGGAAAATCAATATTCGCCAGTTCAACAATAAGGAAAATCTCATTGCATCACAACTATAAAACCATGTGTTTAACTCACAAAAAACAAATCATTAAACTAATCTGTTATATTATAATAGCTGCGTGCAATAATAATATTATATGCTCTTAATATTCACTTGAAATATCTTCATATAAAAACAGATTGAATAAAATCTTTTGGGGCTGGTATGTTTACCAACATTAAATTGCATCTCAATGTCTTCTTTAGCGTGAACAGGATTTTTATAAAAACTGACACTATGAGCATCATAGCGTAGTTTTTACGATTGTAAATATCCTGCATACAGGAACTCATCACTTTCAGATGATATCGCATACAGTTAATTCACCATCAGTCTTAGAGCCAGTTCTTCCGGATAGGGATCGAAGTAGTTCTGTGTAAGCAAGTAATCATTAGGATACTCACCCAGATAATGCTTCAGCAGAGTCAACGGCGCAAGAAGAGGCAATGTGCCAAAGCGATAGTTAAGTATAACCTCGCTCAACTCTTTACGCTGGCGTGTACTTAAGTAATTACTAAAATACCCCTGTATATGCATCAGCACATTCGTGTGATTTTTACGTGATGCTGGTTTTCTGAGAATCGCCATCAGATTATCACGATACACCTCAAAGTATGATTCAAGGTCCGCCCACTCGTGTATTGCAGCCACAAATGGTCCCATATCTTTATAGCCTGCCTGGCTATGCGCCAACAACTGAAGCTTATAACGACTATGAAAAGCTAATAACTCTCTTCTTGATAATTTCTCCTTGTAAAGGTGATTGAGCTCATGCAAAGCAAAAACTCTTTCAATAAAATTCTCACGAAGCACTGGATCATGTAATCGCCCATCCTCTTCAACCGGTAGCCAGGAAAACTTTTCCATCAAAGTGCTCGTAAATAGTCCCACTCCATCTTTACGACCTCGATTACCATTTTCATCATAGACACGCACGCGCTCCATGCCACAGCTGGGAGATTTAGCACAAACCACAAACCCCGATACATCCTTTAATTTGTCCATATAAGAACGACTAAACTCTGTCATTCTCTCTGTCACATCCTCATTCTGGTCGTGGCTGAAACACATCCGTATATTTCCTTGCTTCGAGCGCACAAGTCGTAGAGCAGGACGCGGAACTGGCAGCCCTATAGCCATTTCCGGACATACTGGTCTGAATGTTACCCATTCCACTAATTTGTCCATTAAAAAGTCATCTCTTTTGTGACCACCATCAAAACGAACAGCAGAACCGCCCAAACAACCGCTGATCCCAATCACAGGTTTTTTTATCATTTCCTCCCCCTTGACTAATTCATTAACACATAAACTTTGTAGTGCACGGACTAAATTGCCTTTCTGGCTTCATCACTGACAATTTTTCTGTTATTGACTATTCCTAATATAGTAGGAAAGTTCTTTAAGTGATCGGTCGTACTCATCTATCTTTCATACTTACTCTCAACTATCAAAAGTACAGGATTTATTATGAAGTTATGGCCTGTGTTGACTGGCATTGCACTCTCTTTCACTCTTATAGCATGTAAGGCCCCGACACCACCTAAAGGTGTGCAGCCGATTACAAATTTTGACGCCAACCGCTACCTCGGAAAATGGTATGAAATAGCTCGCCTCGAGAACTGGTTCGAACGTGGTCTGGAACAGGTCAGCGCTACTTATGAAAAACGGAACGACGGAGGGATTCGCGTACTTAACCGTGGATACGATCCAACGAAAAACAAATGGAGCGAGAGCGAAGGTAAAGCATACTTTACTGGAGATACTAAAACTGCAGCGTTGAAAGTTTCGTTTTTTGGCCCCTTCTATGGTGGCTATAATGTAATCAAACTGGATGATGAGTATAAGTATGCTCTTGTCAGTGGTCCGAACAGAGAATACCTATGGATTCTGGCAAGGACCCAAACTATTCCAGATAATGTAAAAGCAGACTATGTGCGTACCGCTCAAAAGTTGGGATTCAATGTCAATGAACTATTATGGGTTAAACAATAAAATCCCCACCCGAAATGATACTTATTAGAAAAAAACCAGCCTTTGGGGAGGCTGGCTAAATCAGGAAATAAGCTGTTATATGATAATAACTACGTTGCGATTCCAACATTTAAAATGTTAGACTAATGAAAATCAGACAGCAACTTTTCCTTTAATTATTTCGAACAATCAGCATCCATCTCCAATCGGAGATCCAACACCATCAGCATGCCCTCCACTACGCCCTCAGCTTTCTGGAGCATCCTGCCAACCCAACAATCAGATCGCCCATGCTTACGTGCAAGCGCCATAAAAGTCATGCCGCCGACATAATAGTCCACCAATAAATCATGTAAATCGCTGTTGTTTTTTTTCAGGCGAGCCATACATTCACAAATGATCATCGCGTCATCGTCACAGCATTGCGGACGAGATCTTACTTTTGAAGGAATTAATCCCTTAAAACCGGCGGCATTGGACGACCAGGTCACATCTTCATGATTATTAGCCGCCCATGCCCCCCAACGCTCAAGAACCATCTGAATATCACGCATCAACTTACTCCACAAAATTAGGCCAGCACACCAATTGCCAGCGCGCGATCGATAAATCGAAAAATCAGCTCCAGTTGGGAGCCATACTTCTCTTCAAATGCCACGGTATCCGTATGCAACTCGTCGTGATGCTTTCTGCACAAAGGCAAAACAAAGAGATCATGTGCTTTGGTTCCCATTCCGCCCTGCCCGTGACCAATCAGATGATGCGGATCGTCGGCTGGCATACCGCAGCAAGCACACGGCTGTGTCTTAACCCAGCGTGTGTATTTCTCCTTAACCCACCGGTGACGTTTAGGCAGCTTCATGAAAGATTCCGGAGACTCTGGATCAACGGTGATGCTTACCACCGTCTTTTCCTGTGATGGGTTTTGTTGCTGGTGGGCGTGAGGCAACGGTGCAAGATTTTTTGTGCGCTGTTTCAATATGCTGGTGGCGGTCTGCTCTCCCGGTACGATGTCGCTTTCGCGGTACACCGAGCAGATTTTTTCCGCTGGTAATCCCAGCGAGCGACGTAATACCGCTTCCGGTAGCGCGTCCGCCAGCTGATTGCGGACCGCCCACCAGGATAATTCAGCCAGAGATAATTCACGCTCCTGCGTACCGCTTATTGCGTGACCGATGACGTCAATCATCCATGCTGACAGGTTTTGATGAGCAAGTTGCTCGAGTGATTCGGATGTCTGGTCACGCAGCTGGTTGTCGCAGTGCCAGCACAACACCATTGCGCCGGTACCATATCGGTGAATAACGGTTTCGCTGTGATGATAATCGCCGTGTGGCCACTGGCAGGATTTAATATGGCGCAACAGCCAGTCAGACAATGCACCAGCACCACCAGCAGCACGAATTACCCGTGCGTTACTGAAAAACGGCAGCAATGTTTTGTCTTCCACCAGCGGCTGGCGAACGGCAGGAACGACCCCGGACGGCAGATTACGCATGCTTTTCGGTTCCGGCTCCACCAGTACCCGGGTATTGTGGAATACCGGCATGGATTCACGGCCCGGCTTAACGACCACCAGCCCAAGTTCCGGTACCAGAACAGGTCGAAGTAATACCCGCACGTTACCTCCAGATGCGTTGCTGGAATGTACGGGACGGACGCGGTGGGCGTTCGGAGTAAGGCAATCTGACTGAGATTATCCAGTGACGGTAGTCGAGACTAAGGGCTTTCTTAACTTCGTATCCGCGCCTGCGGTAACACTGAATTATCCATTCAGCCTGCTCTTCAGTGCATGGAGGGTGTTGGAACCATTCAGACTTGAATGCGTGAGAATACCGCTCGTGCGTGCAGACAAGAACGGGCGAATTATCAGAATTGTAATATTTTACGTTGCGTGCCATCGGTTTTCTCCGGTGGCACGGTGTTACTCAGCGGGAGTTCAGCCCCGCGCAAGATTGTAGATGAGTTTATTCTTCTGCAAAAGCTGAAAAGCCTGCTTTTATTCCGATCTCTTTCAGTGCCTGTAATGAAGTGACAAACTCACCTTCGCGCAAGATAAATCCGTCTGTCACTCGACCATCCACAAAATTAATTAACGCAGCCCCATTCTTTCGCAAACACATAATGCGGTAATGACTAACAAGATTTCCATTTTCAACGCACACAGCATAGAGGCCATCTTCACAAAAATTTTTACGCAGTTCTTCGATGTTCATCATCAGAATCCTTCCGGATAATTAGCTCTCCCCTTTAAGGGACCATCCCTCTTATCCCTGCGCGCTACTTAAGTATTTTTGATTCTATTCCGGCACCGTCCAGAACTTCAAACGCGTTGAAAATAAAAACAAAAACCCGCCGAAGCGGGTTAAGTGCGAGTGCGTTGAGGATGCCTGCCACATCAGAGGTGGCGAGGGATTTCTCCCTCGCCGGGTCTCTTACTCCTCAGGTTCGTAAGCTGTGAAGACAGCGACCTCCGTCTGGCCGGTTCGGATTCGTACCTCGCAGAGGTCTTTCCTCGTTACCAGTGCCGTCACTATGACGGTTAAACAGATGACGATCAGGGCGATTAACATCGCCTTTTGCTGCTTCATAGCCTGCTTATCCTTGCCTTTCGGCACGTAAGAGGCTAACCTACATGTGTCTAGCATGAAATTGGCCTCAGATTAATGTTAAGCGTCTTGCAGGACGCGTAATGTTAACTGGGGCTTTTCTCTATCTGCCGTTGGTGTTCATGCCCGAGGCAGATAGCCTCAAGCACCCGCAGCCATTCTACTTAACTACCGTTACCTCTCCAATATGAAATCAATCAGAAAGGTGATCCATAAGAACAATAACAAGACAATAAATTGCCATTACAGCCACAATAGCCAGCGTGCATTTGAGAACCAGCACATAAATCTCCTGCTCTTGACGTATACAGGCACTGATAAATATGTGTCTTCGTGCTCGTTACTTCAATACGTAAGCGTCAGTTGCGCGTAATCAAATCAGATATGTGGCGTGTTCCCCAACCAGGACGGTACGTTCACCGCGATGACATATACCAAAAGCAAAACGTTTAAAACCGAATCTGGCGCGCGTTGCTGGTTAGCCAGAAACACTGACTGATGAGGCTGACGATGGAATTTAAAGATTTACCGTCTGATGTACAGAAAACAGCAGCTCATACATTGCATTCTGTGCTGCGAGAAATCGGGAAAGATATTGCAAGCGAGCCAGCAAAAGATCTGGCCCGGAAAATCAAGACCGCTTTCGTTGAGCTTTATAATGTTGGCACTGACTCTGAAACTGTCGAGACCAAGACCGTAAGTTCACCAATATTCTCACTTGAGCCAGGCGTATTATCAGGTGAAATATGCACCGAGATTTCCAGCGAACTGCTTCCGGTAATACGAGAAGCAATTTGCCGTCGCGGTTTGGATGGAAGTTACGATCATGACGTCCTGCAAGTTCTCAGGACAATGGTGACTTCACTGGGGATTTGATCCCTGCGTCCTCTAACCTTTTGATATAGCGGTCCTCCAAGAAGCGGTAAATTTTGTCGAAATCATCTTTCCCCTCTGGTTTATTCAGAGGATTACAGGACCCGTAAGTAGCGGCATACATTTCAACCGTTTTATCAAAAATATAAGAGACAAATTCTTCTTTAGTCATATAGATTTCCTTCTTGGTTATTCGGAATAAGAAGGATACCACCTCGCCTGACGTGGTTAAAAGCAGGCACACAACACGAAAGCGCACGGCGAAGTTCGTCTCACTGTACGGTGTCGTTAAATTTAATTCGACCGTGCGCTTCCGGTTGTGGCAACCCGCGAAATGGCGCGGCGGTAAGTATGGCGGGGTTATTCCTTCCCCGTTGAGGACACCGAGTTGTCAGGTTGACCATACGCTTAAGTGACAACCCCGCTGCAACGCCCTCTGTTATCAATTTTCTGGTGACGTTTGGCGGTATCAGTTTTACTCCGTGACTGCTCTGCCGCCGTTTTTAAAGTGAATTTTGTGATGCGGTGAATGCGGCTAAGCGCACGCGGAACAGTTAAAACCAAAAACAGTGTTATGGGTGGATTCTCTGTATCCGGCGTTAATTGTTAACTGGTTAACGTCACCTGGAGGCACCAGGCACTGCATCACAAAATTCATTGTTGAGGACGCGATAATGAAAACGTTATTACCAAACGTTAATACGTCTGAAGGTTGTTTTGAAATTGGTGTCACTATCAGTAACCCTGTATTTACTGAAGATGCCATTAACAAGAGAAAACAAGAACGGGAGCTATTAAATAAAATATGCATTGTTTCAATGCTGGCTCGTTTACGTCTGATGCCAAAAGGATGTGCACAATGAATTCAGCATTTGCGCTTGTTCTGACAGTTTTTCTTGTTTCCGGAGAGCCAGTTGATATTGCAGTCAGTGTTCACAGGACAATGCAGGAGTGTATGACAGCAGCAACCGAACAGAAAATTCCCGGTAACTGTTACCCGGTCGATAAAGTTATTCACCAGGATAATATCGAAATCCCGGCAGGTCTTTAAAACAGTTCCGTAATAAATATCCGGTTTCATTCTTATATGCCAGCAATGGCAGGGATTTGTTCATCCTTAAATCTGTCATGAGGTTAAAACAAAATGAGTAAAGTCTTTATTTGCGCCGCTATTCCTGACGAACTGGCAACAAGGGAAGAAGGCGCTGTGGCTGTAGCCACAGCCATTGAAGCTGGCGACGAACGCCGTGCTCGAGCAAAATTTCACTGGCAGTTCCTGGAACATTATCCGGCTGCTCAGGACTGCGCTTATAAATTTATTGTCTGCGAGGATAAACCTGGCATACCCCGCCCTGCCCTCGATTCATGGGATGCTGAATATATGCAGGAAAACCGCTGGGATGAGGAGTCTGCTTCTTTTGTCCCGGTTGAGACTGAATCCGATCCGATGAACGTCACTTTTGACAAGCTGGCCCCTGAAGTACAGAACGCTGTCATGGTTAAGTTCGACACATGTGAAAACATCACCGTTGATATGGTTATTAGCGCACAGGAATTGTTGCAGGAAGACATGGCAACATTCGACGGACATATCGTTGAAGCGTTGATGAAAATGCCAGAAGTTAACGCCATGTATCCGGAGCTTAAGTTGCACGCCATTGGGTGGGTTAAGCATAAATGTATTCCTGGTGCTAAATGGCCCGAAATTCAGGCAGAGATGCGCATCTGGAAAAAACGTCGCGAAGGTGAACGCAAGGAAACCGGAAAATACACGTCTGTTGTTGATCTCGCCCGCGCCAGAGCCAATCAACAGTACACTGAAAATTCAACAGGAAAAATCAGCCCGGTCATTGCTGCCATTCATCGCGAATACAAGCAGACATGGAAAACACTGGATGACGAACTGGCCTACGCTCTCTGGCCTGGTGATGTGGATGCCGGAAACATTGACGGCAGCATCCATCGCTGGGCAAAAAAAGAAGTTATCGACAACGACCGCGAAGACTGGAAGCGTATCTCGGCATCAATGCGCAAACAGCCTGATGCCCTTCGCTACGACCGCCAGACTATTTTTGGCCTTGTCCGTGAGCGTCCGATCGACATTCACAAAGTTCCCATAGCACTGAACAAATATATCTGCGAATACCTGACGACAAAGGGCGTGTTTGAGAATGAAGAAACAGACCTGGGCACTGTTGATGTTCTCCAGTCATCAGAAACACAAACTGATGCAGTGGAAACTGAGGTATCTGATATCCCAAAAAATGAAACCGCGCCGGAAGCTGAACCATCTGTAGAGCGTGAGGGGCCGTTCTATTTCCTCTTCGCAGATAAGGACGGAGAAAAATACGGTCGCGCAAACAAACTTTCTGGTCTGGATAAGGCACTGGCTGCTGGCGCCACTGAAATCACAAAAGAAGAATATTTTGCCCGAAAAAATGGCACATACACGGGCTTACCGCAAAATGTAGATACCGCTGAAGATTCAGAACAACCAGAGCCGATAAAAGTTACCGCTGACGAAGTAAACAAAATTATGCAGGCAGCCAATATCAGCCAGCCTGACGCCGATAAGTTGCTTGCTGCATCACGTGGTGAATTTGTTGAAGGGATTAGTGACCCGAATGATCCGAAATGGGTTAAGGGGATCCAGACCCGCGATTCTGTGAACCAGAACCAGCATGAATCGGAACGGAACTACCAAAAAGCGGAACAAAACAGCACAAATGCGTTACAAAACGAGCCAGAAACGAAACAGCCTGAACCAGTGGCGCAACAGGAAGTGGAAAAAGTCTGCACCGCCTGCGGTCAGACCGGCGGCGGCAACTGCCCTGATTGTGGCGCGGTGATGGGCGACACAACATACCAAGAAACATTCGATGAAGAGTATCAGGTTGAAGTTCAGGAAGATGATCCGGAGGAAATGGAAGGCGCTGAACATCCACACAAGGAGAACACTGGCGGCAATCAGCATCACAATAGCGATAATGAAACTGGCGAGACGGCAGATCACTCAATTAAGGTGAACGGTCATCACGAAATCACATCCACCAGCAGGACGTGTGACCATCTAATGATCGACCTTGAAACCATGGGAAAAAATCCCGATGCCCCGATTATCTCAATAGGTGCAATATTTTTCGATCCGCAAACCGGAGATATGGGACCGGAATTTAGTAAGACTATCGATCTGGAAACTGCTGGCGGAGTCATTGATCGGGACACCATTAAATGGTGGCTTAAACAATCACGCGAAGCGCAATCTGCCATTATGACCGATGAAATCCCGTTAGATGATGCACTGTTACAATTGCGGGAATTTATCGACGAAAACTCCGGTGAATTTTTTGTTCATGTCTGGGGAAATGGAGCCAACTTCGACAACACGATTTTGCGCCGTTCATACGAACGGCAGGGGATCCCCTGCCCGTGGCGTTACTACAACGATCGCGATGTACGCACAATCGTTGAGCTGGGGAAAGCCATAGACTTCGATGCCAGAACGGCTATTCCATTCGAAGGTGAGCGCCATAATGCACTTGATGACGCCCGTTACCAGGCAAAATACGTTTCAGCTATCTGGCAAAAACTGATCCCGAGTCAGGCTGATTCTTAATGTTCAACTGTCGCCGGTTGTGACTGGTATTCTGCAACCGGCGCTCGTCTGATGTAAGAGATAAAGAAATCGATGAGCGAAGTAATCATGATTGTCTCTCCCGGCAAATGGGTATCCGAAGAGCAGTTAATTGCGCTGAAAGGAATAAAAAAAGGTACGTTAAAAAAGGCCCGGGAAAAATCGTTTATGGAAGGAAGGGAATATAAGCATGTCGCTCATGACGGTATGCCATGGGATAACAGTCCATGCTTTTACAACCTGGAAGAAATTGATCGCTGGATTGAGCGCCAGGCATCAGCAAGACCAAGACGTCATCTTACTTGACTAAAAGCCACACTAACTAATGAGAGAAGTTGAAATGAAATATCCGACAGGCGTGGAAAACCATGGAGGGAAATTACGTATCTGGTTTGTTTATAAAGGCGTAAGAGTCAGGGAAAACCTGGAGGTTCCTGACACAGCAAAAAACAGGCGCGTTGCAGGTGAGCTACGCGCCTCTGTTTGTTACGCAATAAAAACTGGTGTTTTCGACTATGCAAAACAGTTTCCCTCCTCACGCAATCTGGAAAAATTTGGTGAGGCCCGACAAGATTTAACCATAAAAGAACTGGCTGAAAAATTTCTGGCACTGAAAGAAACTGAAGTCGCAAAAACATCACTCAACACATACCGTGCCGTCATCAAAAATATCCTGAGCATAATCGGTGAAAAAAATCTTGCCTCATCGATTAATAAAGAAAAATTACTGGAGGTTCGTAAAGAGCTACTGACTGGATACCAGATCCCCAAAAGTAACTATATTGTTACACAACCAGGGAGATCGGCTGTAACTGTAAATAATTACATGACAAATCTTAACGCCGTGTTCCAGTTTGGTGTTGATAACGGTTACCTGGCAGATAACCCGTTTAAGGGGATCTCGCCATTAAAGGAATCAAGAACCATTCCGGATCCTCTTTCGCGGGAGGAATTCATCCGTCTTATCGATGCGTGCAGAAATCAGCAAGCCAAAAATTTATGGTGTGTTTCTGTTTATACTGGCGTTCGCCCTGGTGAGCTGTGTGCACTTGGATGGGAGGACATAGATCTGAAAAATGGAACAATGATGATCAGGAGAAATTTAGCAAAAGACCGTTTCACGGTCCCAAAAACACAGGCGGGAACCAATCGGGTCATTCATCTTATTAAGCCAGCAATCGACGCTCTCCGGAGTCAGATGACATTAACGAGACTGAGCAAAGAGCATATCATTGATGTTCACCTCAGAGAGTATGGCAGAACAGAAAAACATAAATGCACCTTTGTTTTTCAACCTGAAGTGTCAGCGAGAGTAAAAAATTATGGTGACCATTTTACCGTTGACTCAATAAGGCAGATGTGGGACGCAGCGATAAAACGTGCCGGACTCCGCCATCGAAAATCATATCAGTCGAGACATACTTATGCCTGCTGGTCGCTGACAGCTGGTGCTAACCCGGCATTTATAGCAAACCAGATGGGCCATGCAGATGCGCAAATGGTATTTCAGGTATACGGAAAATGGATGTCTGAAAACAATAATGCACAGGTAGCTTTGTTAAATACACAGTTAAGCGAGTTTGCCCCAACCATGCCCCATAACGAAGCAATGAAAAATTAATTTAATATTTATCAAATAGTTGACACGTATGACTCTTGAAATCCATAAATTCAAGCGCAGTGCCCAGCCATCCCGATACTGCTGCTTTCACCAAATCCTTAGTGCTTCTTTCGTGTTTTTCTATTGTCATAATGGTTATCTCTAAAAAAGAGGTAAGATGCGTACTACTTACTCGCCGTTATTGGTATTATTCAGAAAAAGTGAGTAAGACTTTGCAGCAATGTTTTTGATCCTGTTCAAATAAACTAATGGCATCAGCAACATGCTGGAAATCAAACGTATGGGTAATTAATTTTTCTGGTTTAATTAACCCTTTACTTAACCAGTCGATAACGATCGGGAATTTATTTGCATTTAAGCGTGAAGAGAAAATAGAGAGTTCTTTTCCGGTAATTCCTTGCTGAATCACTTCAGACGGTTCACTGGAGAACCCCATCAATACAATACGTGCCGCTGGAGAAGCCAGCGTTACGGCCTCTTTCAGGATAGAAGGATGACAAGCCGCATCGATAATTAATGTCGGCTTGATGCCTTTTTCAGTGAAAATCTCGCCAAGCGGTGTCTGGCTGTTATTAATCGCCCAGTCAGCCCCGCTCTCTTTCGCTTTTTCCAGTCGTTCATCAATGCGATCGGCAACAATCACATTTTTAACGTTATAGACGCCTTTTAATACCTGAACGATCGTCAGGCCGATTGGACCGGCACCATAAACCAGAACGGTATCATTTTCAGTCGGTTGACCATGTCCGGTTACGTTAGCCGCAATGGTAAAAGGTTCGATCATTACCGCATATTGATCGGCCACTGCTTCAGGAATTTTCCACGCATTTTTTGCCGGAACCACGGCATATTCACTGAAACCACCGTCAGCGTGCACACCTAATACAGCCAGTGTCGTACAAACGTTCGGTTTACCTATAGAGCACGGATAGCAATGCCCACAGCTGACCACCGGATCGACAGCAACACGTTCACCGACTCTGGCGCTTTCCACGCCTTCACCCACTGCATCAATGACGCCAAAGAATTCATGACCAATGACGCGCGGATATTTCGCAAAAGGATTATGCCCACGATAAATATGGCTATCTGAACCACAAATTCCGGCAAGTTTCACTTTTACTCGTACTTCACCCGCTGACGGGGTGGGTATTTCACGTTCGACAATCGCCAGTTGATTCGGTTTTTCAATTAATATGCTTTTCATTATCTTACTCCTTACCAGTTCCACAGCGTGCCATCTTCCAGACGTGCGACTGGTAGATAAGCAGGTTCATAGGGATATTTCGCCGCCAGCTTTTCATCGAATTCGATACCAAGACCCGGTTTGTCTCCCGGATGCATATAGCCGTTATCGAAAGTCCAGTTGTGCGGGAAGACTTCGAGCATTTGTTCGGAATAACCCATGTATTCCTGGACACCGAAATTGGGGACCCACAGATCAAAGTGCAGCGCCGCAGCCATGCAGACTGGTGACAAATCGGAAGGACCGTGTGAGCCAGTACGTACCTGATACAGCGAAGCAAAATCGGCAATCCGGCGCATACCGGTAATTCCGCCTGCATGGGTCAGCGTGGTGCGGATATAATCGATGAGTTGCTCTTCAATCAGTTGTTTGCAGTCCCAGATGCTGTTGAAGACTTCACCCACTGCGATGGGTGTGACGGTATGTTGGCGAATGAGACGGAAGCATTCCTGGTTTTCCGCAGGCGTCGGGTCTTCCATCCAGAACATGCGATAATCTTCAATGCTTTTACCAAAGCGCGCCGCTTCAATAGGCGTTAAGCGATGGTGCAAGTCATGCAGCAGATATTCATTAAAACCAAACTTGTTACGTACCGCGTCAAACAATTTCGGCATGAAATCGAGGTATTTCTCCGTCGACCACAGCTGCTCTTCCGGCCACTGTCCTTTGGTTGCGGGTTCATAAGCCAGACCTTTACCTTTCGACATGCCGTAGGTGGTTTTCATACCTGGGATTCCGCACTGCACGCGGATGGCTTTGAATCCCAGCTCCTGATGACGGGCATAATCATCCAGAGCTTCATCAATACTGTGACCGGTGGTATGGCAATAAACCATCACCCCTTCACGAGACGCGCCGCCGAGTAACTGGTAAAGCGGCATGTTGGCAGCTTTGGCTTTAATATCCCACAGCGCCATATCAACCGCTGAAATGGCCGACATCGTAACCGGACCGCGACGCCAGTAAGCACCTTTATAGAAAAACTGCCAGATATCTTCGATACGGTGCGCATCGCGACCAATAAGCTGCGGACAAAGGTGATCCTGCAAATAAGAGGCCACGGAAAGCTCACGTCCATTGAGGGTGGCATCCCCAAGGCCCGTAATACCGTCCTCAGTGGTGATTTTTAATGTGACGAAATTACGCCCCGGACAGGTAACAAAAACTTCAGCCTTTACGATCTTCATGTTCGATTCCTTGCATCGCTTGTCGTGATGCATGAAATCTACGCAACTGAGCTACTACCATACAAGTATGAAGATCGAAAAAAGCCAGAGTGATCACAAAAAAAGGCGTATATTTGCGCTGTGAATGGTTGACAAAAGATGAAATAGAATACCTTTTGTCAGCTGACACTTCCTCGTATCTTATTGATAAAATGGATTTATGTTCCTACGTGCGCCCCCAGCCCGCAACAATGATCAACATGCCGCAAAGCGCAATCAACGCACCCGTCCAGTCATAAAGAGTCAGTTTCACGCCATCCACAACGCGCAGCCACATCAACGCCGTGCAGACATAAACGCCACCATAAGCCGCGTAAACACGCCCACTCGCCGCAGGATGCAACGTTAACAACCAGACAAACAGCGCCAGTGAAATCCCCGCCGGAAGCAACAGCCAGATACTGGCGTTTCGTTTTAACCACAACCAGGGCAGAAAGCATCCAATAATTTCACACAGCGCAGTAGCAAAAAATAGTAACGTTGTTTTAATCATCTTTGTCACTTATTGACATCATGTATAGTTATAGGGCGACATAATATCATCAATATAAACACCCTCCTGGTACGTTTTGCGTTCGCAGTGGATGGTGTAGAATCACCTTTAATCATTCATACAGGGAATGAATTATGAAAATCACTCTCAGCAAACGAATCGGCCTGCTCGCTTTTCTGCTGCCTTGCGCACTGGCATTGAGCACAACTGTTCATGCCGAAACTAACAAACTGGTGATTGAGTCTGGCGACAGTGCACAAAGCCGCCAGCACGCCGCTATGGAAAAAGAGCAATGGAATGACACGCGCAATCTGCGTCAGAAAGTGAATAAACGCACTGAAAAAGAGTGGGATAAAGCCGACGCCGCTTTTGATAACCGCGATAAATGTGAGCAAAGCGCCAACATCAATGCCTACTGGGAGCCCAATACTTTGCGCTGCCTGGACCGTCGAACTGGCCGCGTTATTACCCCCTAACCTGTTATTGATTTAAGGAATGTAAGGACACGTTATGCCAAGCGCCCACAGTGTTAAGCTACGCCCGCTGGAGCGTGAAGATTTACGCTATGTACATCAACTCGACAATAACGCCAGTGTGATGCGTTACTGGTTTGAGGAACCCTACGAAGCCTTTGTTGAACTCTCTGATCTGTATGATAAGCATATTCATGATCAGAGCGAACGGCGCTTTGTGGTGGAATGTGACGGCGAAAAAGCCGGTCTGGTGGAGCTGGTGGAAATTAACCATGTTCATCGCCGCGCAGAATTTCAGATAATTATCTCCCCGGAGTATCAAGGGAAAGGTCTGGCAACCCGTGCCGCCAAATTAGCAATGGACTATGGCTTCACCGTTCTCAATCTCTATAAGCTGTATCTGATCGTTGATAAAGAGAATGAAAAAGCGATTCACATTTACCGCAAGCTTGGCTTTTCGGTTGAAGGTGAATTGATGCATGAGTTCTTTATTAATGGTCAATATCGTAATGCCATTCGCATGTGTATATTCCAGCATCAGTATCTGGCAGAGCACAAAACACCGGGTCAGACTCTCCTGAAGCCGACCGCACAATAGCATTAATAATAATCGATCGTATTTTTGATGGTGTAAACCCGTTCGACGGCGGGTTTTACTCCTTCATCAACAATGATCAGCTGACAGTCCACCGGATTGGCGTGACTGTCATATTCACAGCTCTGTTTTACATTACCAACTAGTTGATTATTCAGTAAAGTAACCGCTGTGTAATCTAATTTTTTGATCGGGTCCGTTGATGGCGTGGCGCTGACAGATAATGTTTTGTCGTTACTTTTCGTGGTTTTACCCAGTGGATAACCCTGATCATCATAGCGATATTCCATCTGCATTTGTTTGCTGCTGGCTTTAATCACGAAGCCATTATCATCGGTTTCCCAACTCACCCCGGCAGAAGGTAATTCTGCTAGCTGGCATTTTCCCTGTAAACGTACTCTCTTCTCCAGCGTCTCGGCATCACGGTAATAATTGGCGTCCAGTACCAGAGCGACCACGGTATTATTTTCCAGATCCAGTAATTCGAGTGAATCAAAACAGCCTTCTTGCGACAAAGTCCCAGAAACACGTTTCGTCACTTCACCTTGCTCATCCATTAATGTCTGAGTGAAATCTTTTACCGGACCACGCAGCGGATCAAAATCGAATTCATTAGAGAAACTGGCCATCTCAGGGGTAAATGAAAGTGTTACCTCTGTGCGGTCACATCCTGTGAGGAATATCGCGAGTAAGCATGGTAGTAATTTGTATTTCACAACAGTCACCAGAGAGTAGAGATGATTCTCAATCATAGTAGCAAATACAGTACTTTACACGTTAAATGCTATGCTTAAAGAAGTTATCTTCGCGTAAGGAGCTTATGATGAAACTCTCAACCTGCTGTGCCGCGCTTCTGCTCGCCCTCGCCTCACCCGCAGTACTCGCCGCGCCGGGATCCTGTGAGCGCATACAGAGCGATATATCACAGCGCATTATCAATAATGGCGTACCCGAAAGCAGCTTCACATTAAGTATTGTACCCAATGACCAGGTTGATCAGCCTGATTCCCAGGTCGTCGGGCATTGTGCTAATGATACGCATAAAATTCTCTACACCCGCACCACCAGCGGTAACGTCTCTGCTCCCGCGCAGTCTACCCAGGATGGCGCGCCTGCCGAACCGCAGTAATACATTATCGACTGAACGCCGGATACGACACATCCGGCGATTTGAACATACAACATAATCCCACCTTATTACTCATACCCTTCTATTGATATGGATTAATAATTCTTAACCCAAAATGGGTAGACTCCCTCTATTGTTAGCGCGCTAAATATTCAATATATAAACTTTTATATAACGATAAAGAACAGGGAGTGAGTTATGTCCAAAAATGAACGAATGGTGGGCATCAGCCGCAGAACACTCGTTAAATCTACCGCGATAGGTTCTCTGGCGCTGGCTGCAGGCGGTTTTTCTTTGCCGTTTACCCTGCGCAGTGCAGCAGCAGCGGTACAACAGGCCCGCGAAAAAGTGGTCTGGGGTGCCTGTTCCGTCAACTGTGGTAGCCGCTGTGCACTTCGTCTACATGTTAAAGATAATGAAGTGACCTGGGTGGAAACTGACAATACCGGCAGCGATGAGTACGGCAACCATCAGGTACGCGCCTGTTTGCGCGGTCGCTCCATCCGCCGGCGTATTAATCATCCCGATCGCTTGAATTACCCAATGAAACGCGTGGGTAAACGCGGTGAAGGCAAATTCGAACGGATTAGCTGGGATGAAGCCCTGGATACTATCGCCAGTAGCCTGAAAAAAACCGTCGAACAATATGGCAATGAGGCTGTATATATTCAGTACTCTTCGGGGATTGTTGGCGGCAATATGACCCGCTCTTCGCCATCAGCCTCGGCGGTCAAACGCCTGATGAACTGCTACGGCGGTTCACTCAATCAGTATGGCTCCTACAGCACCGCGCAAATTTCCTGTGCCATGCCCTACACCTACGGCAGTAATGATGGCAACAGCACCACGGATATTGAAAACAGCAAGCTGGTCGTGATGTTTGGTAACAACCCGGCAGAAACCCGCATGAGCGGCGGTGGCATCACTTATCTTCTTGAAAAAGCGCGCGAGAAATCGAACGCCAAAATGATTGTTATCGATCCGCGATATACCGATACGGCTGCTGGTCGTGAAGATGAATGGCTTCCTATTCGCCCGGGCACCGATGCCGCGCTGGTTGCGGGGATTGCCTGGGTATTGATTAACGAAAATCTCGTTGATCAACCTTTTCTCGATAAATACTGCGTCGGCTATGACGAAAAAACCTTACCCGCAGATGCACCCAAAAATGGTCACTATAAAGCCTATATTCTTGGTGAAGGTGACGATAAAACAGCGAAAACGCCGCAGTGGGCTTCGCAAATTACCGGTATCCCGGAGGACCGTATCATCAAACTGGCGCGTGAAATTGGCACAGCAAAACCCGCTTATATCTGCCAGGGCTGGGGGCCACAACGCCAGGCAAACGGCGAACTGACTGCACGCGCTATTGCTATGTTACCTATTTTGACGGGCAATGTCGGCATCAGCGGCGGAAATAGTGGCGCGCGTGAATCGACCTATACCATTACCATAGAACGCCTGCCGGTGCTGGATAATCCGGTCAAAACGTCAATCTCCTGCTTCAGCTGGACAGATGCTATCGATCATGGTCCGCAAATGACGGCAATCCGCGACGGCGTCCGCGGCAAAGATAAACTGGATGTGCCCATTAAGTTCATCTGGAACTACGCGGGAAATACCCTCGTTAATCAGCATTCTGACATCAACAAAACGCATGAAATTCTGCAGGACGAATCGAAATGCGAAATGATTGTGGTCATCGAAAACTTTATGACCTCATCGGCAAAATATGCCGACATTCTGCTGCCAGACCTGATGACCGTTGAGCAGGAAGATATTATTCCTAACGACTACGCCGGTAACATGGGATATCTCATTTTCCTCCAGCCTGTCACCAGCGAAAAATTCGAACGCAAACCGATTTACTGGATCCTGAGTGAAGTCGCGAAACGTCTTGGACCTGACGTCTATCAAAAGTTCACAGAAGGTCGCACGCAGGAACAATGGTTACAACATCTGTACGCCAAAATGCTTGCCAAAGATCCGGCGTTACCGTCTTACGACGAACTGAAAAAAATGGGTATCTATAAGCGTAAAGATCCCAATGGCCATTTTGTCGCCTACAAAGCATTTCGTGACGACCCCGAGGCAAATCCACTTAAAACGCCTTCCGGTAAGATTGAAATTTATTCCAGCAGGCTGGCGGAAATTGCCCGTACCTGGGAACTGGAAAAAGATGAAGTGATAAGCCCATTGCCAGTTTATGCCTCAACCTTTGAAGGCTGGAACTCCCCTGAACGTAGAACCTTCCCACTGCAACTGTTTGGTTTCCATTACAAATCCCGTACTCACTCGACCTACGGCAATATTGATCTCCTGAAGGCTGCCTGCCGTCAGGAGGTGTGGATCAACCCTATAGATGCGCAGAAACGTGGGATTGCCAACGGCGATATGGTGCGGGTGTTTAACCATCGTGGCGAAGTTCGGCTACCAGCCAAAGTAACACCACGTATTCTCCCTGGAGTTAGCGCTATGGGCCAGGGAGCCTGGCACGAGGCCAATATGTCTGGCGATAAAATCGACCATGGCGGCTGTGTGAATACGCTAACCACTCTGCGCCCTTCACCACTGGCGAAGGGAAACCCGCAGCACACTAATCTGGTCGAGATCGAAAAAATATAACCCACGACAACCATAAATTCTGGCATGACATTTTGTTTGAAAAGCAATAAGTGAGTAATGATGAAAATCCATACCACAGAGGCGCTCATGAAGGCTGAAATCAGCCGTAGAAGTCTGATGAAAACCTCCGCACTTGGCAGTCTTGCGCTGGCAAGCAGTGCTTTCACTCTGCCATTTTCCCAAATGGTCCGGGCGGCAGAGGCTCCGGTAGAAGAGAAAGCGGTCTGGAGTTCCTGCACCGTTAACTGCGGGAGCCGCTGTCTGTTACGTTTGCATGTGAAAGATGACACCGTGTACTGGGTGGAGTCTGATACGACAGGTGACGACGTCTACGGTAATCATCAGGTTCGAGCGTGTTTACGCGGGCGCTCTATCCGCCGACGGATGAATCATCCTGATAGGTTGAAATATCCCATGAAGCGCGTCGGCAAGCGCGGTGAAGGTAAATTTGAACGGATAAGTTGGGACGAAGCCCTGGATACCATCAGTGATAATCTTCGGCGGATCCTGAAAGATTACGGCAATGAGGCTGTACATGTCCTGTACGGAACAGGCGTAGA
The DNA here is from genome assembly GCF_019375075.1 of Escherichia sp. XD33. Taxonomy (NCBI): domain Bacteria; kingdom Pseudomonadati; phylum Pseudomonadota; class Gammaproteobacteria; order Enterobacterales; family Enterobacteriaceae; genus Escherichia; species Escherichia sp. XD33. The sequence goes on along the minus strand of NZ_JAENDM010000002.1, from coordinate 183,781 downwards.
TGGCGGAAACATCACCAACTCAAACGTCCCGTACCGTCTGATGAACTCTTGCGGTGGTTTTCTCAGTCGCTATGGCAGCTACAGTACCGCACAGATCAGTGCCGCAATGAGTTATATGTTCGGTGCCAATGATGGCAACAGCCCGGATGATATCGCCAATACGAAACTGGTCGTTATGTTCGGAAATAACCCGGCAGAAACGCGGATGAGCGGCGGTGGTGTCACTTACTACGTCGAGCAAGCCCGCGAACGTTCAAACGCACGCATGATCGTCATCGATCCACGTTATAACGACACTGCTGCCGGGCGTGAAGATGAATGGCTGCCCATTCGCCCTGGCACCGATGGCGCACTGGCCTGTGCGATTGCCTGGGTACTGATTACTGAAAACATGGTCGATCAGCCATTTCTCGACAAATATTGTGTTGGTTACGATGAAAAAACGCTGCCCGCCAACGCACCACGTAACGCGCATTATAAAGCCTATATTCTGGGCGAAGGGCCTGACGGCATAGCTAAAACGCCGGAATGGGCAGCAAAAATCACCAGCATCCCGGCAGAAAAAATTATCCAGTTGGCACGAGAGATCGGTTCAGCAAAACCTGCTTATATTTGTCAGGGTTGGGGGCCACAACGACATTCCAACGGCGAGCAAACATCCCGCGCTATTGCCATGCTTTCCGTTCTCACCGGCAACGTCGGCATAAACGGCGGCAACTCAGGCGTACGCGAAGGTAGCTGGGATCTGGGGGTAGAATGGTTCCCGATGCTCGAGAATCCTGTTAAAACGCAGATTTCCGTCTTTACATGGACAGATGCCATCGACCATGGTACGGAAATGACCGCGACCCGTGATGGTGTTCGTGGAAAAGAAAAACTGGATGTCCCCATCAAGTTTTTATGGTGCTACGCCAGTAACACATTGATCAATCAACATGGCGACATCAATCACACCCATGAGGTGCTTCAGGATGACAGCAAGTGCGAGATGATTGTTGGCATTGACCACTTCATGACGGCCTCGGCTAAGTATTGCGATATCCTGTTGCCCGACCTGATGCCAACAGAGCAAGAAGACCTTATCTCTCATGAATCTGCAGGGAATATGGGCTATGTGATCCTCGCCCAACCCGCAACCTCAGCAAAATTTGAACGCAAACCCATCTACTGGATGCTGAGTGAAGTCGCCAAACGCTTAGGACCAGACGTTTATCAAACCTTTACTGAAGGTCGCAGTCAGCATGAATGGATCAAATATCTCCATGCGAAAACGAAGGAACGTAACCCTGAGATGCCCGACTACGAGGAGATGAAAACGACCGGGATCTTTAAGAAAAAATGCCCGGAAGAACACTACGTCGCTTTCCGCGCATTCCGTGAAGATCCACAGGCAAACCCGTTGAAAACACCTTCGGGGAAAATCGAAATTTATTCTGAACGACTGGCGAAGATTGCAGATACCTGGGAATTGAAAAAAGATGAAATTATTCATCCCCTTCCTGCGTATACCCCAGGTTTTGATGGCTGGGACGATCCCCTGCGGAAAACCTATCCACTGCAGTTAACGGGCTTCCATTACAAAGCGCGTACCCACTCCAGCTACGGCAATATTGATGTGTTACAGCAGGCCTGCCCACAAGAGGTGTGGATCAACCCCATTGATGCTCAGGCACGCGGTATCCGTCATGGCGATACCGTGCGGGTATTTAACAATAATGGAGAAATGCTGATTGCCGCAAAAGTGACTCCGCGTATTCTGCCTGGCGTTACCGCCATCGGGCAAGGTGCGTGGCTTAAAGCGGATATGTTTGGTGACCGGGTCGATCACGGCGGCAGTATCAATATTCTGACCTCTCACCGCCCTTCACCGCTGGCAAAGGGAAACCCGTCGCACAGCAATCTTGTCCAGATCGAAAAGGTTTAAGGAGTAGCCCATGACCACACAATATGGATTTTTTATCGATTCCAGCCGCTGTACTGGCTGTAAAACCTGCGAACTGGCGTGCAAAGATTTTAAAGATCTTGGCCCGGAAGTCAGTTTCCGCCGTATTTATGAATACGCTGGCGGCGACTGGCAGGAAGATAATGGCGTCTGGCACCAGAACGTGTTCGCTTATTATCTCTCCATCTCCTGTAACCATTGCGATGACCCCGCATGTACAAAAGTCTGCCCCAGCGGCGCAATGCATAAGCGTGAAGATGGCTTTGTGGTGGTTGATGAAGATGTTTGTATCGGCTGCCGCTACTGCCACATGGCTTGTCCGTACGGCGCGCCACAGTACAATGCTGAAAAAGGGCACATGACGAAGTGCGATGGTTGTTATTCGCGCGTCGCCGAGGGGAAACAACCCATATGTGTCGAATCCTGCCCGCTGCGTGCACTTGAGTTCGGTCCAATTGAAGAGCTGCGCCAGAAGCACGGCACTCTTGCTGCCGTCGCGCCACTGCCGCGCGCGCATTTCACAAAACCCAATATCGTTATCAAACCTAACGCCAACAGCCGCCCGACCGGCGATACCACTGGTTATCTGGCTAATCCGGAGGAAGTGTAAAATGGGAAATGGATGGCATGAGTGGCCACTGGTTATCTTTACCGTATTGGGTCAATGCGTAGTAGGCGCGCTGATTGTTAGCGGAATTGGCTGGTTCGCCGCCAAAAATGACGCAGACCGTCAGCGTATTGTCCGTGGCATGTTTTTCCTCTGGCTGTTGATGGGCGTCGGGTTTATTGCCTCTGTCATGCACCTAGGATCGCCACTGCGGGCGTTTAACTCGCTGAATCGAATCGGAGCTTCTGGTCTGAGTAACGAGATTGCTGCCGGTTCCATATTTTTTGCCGTTGGCGGATTATGGTGGCTGGTGGCAGTCATCGGTAAAATGCCGCAAGCGTTGGGGAAACTCTGGTTACTTTTCAGCATGGCGCTCGGCGTCATTTTCGTCTGGATGATGACCTGCGTGTATCAAATCGACACCGTGCCAACCTGGCATAACGGTTACACTACGCTGGCTTTCTTCCTGACGGTATTGTTGAGCGGTCCAATACTTGCTGCCGCAATTCTGCGGGCAGCTCGCGTTACATTTAATACCACACCATTTGCCATCATTAGCGTTCTGGCGCTGATCGCTTGTGCCGGGGTGATTGTGCTGCAAGGTTTGTCTCTGGCGTCTATTCACTCATCCGTGCAACAAGCCAGCGCACTGGTACCAGATTACGCCTCCTTACAGGTCTGGCGTGTGGTATTGTTATGCGCAGGTCTTGGATGCTGGCTTTGCCCGCTCATTCGTCGCCGTGAACCTCACGTTGCCGGACTTATTCTGGGGCTAATCCTCATACTTGGCGGTGAGATGATCGGGCGTGTGCTCTTTTATGGCCTGCACATGACAGTAGGAATGGCTATTGCAGGTTAACAAATTGGTGCGGGGCAACCCGCACATTTCAGGATGTTAGGAATGACCCATTTTTCACAGCAAGATAATTTTTCTGTCGCGGCGCGCGTGTTGGGCGCGCTGTTTTATTACGCTCCAGAGAGTGCGGAAGCCGCACCTCTGGTTGCGGTACTCACCAGTGACGGCTGGGAAACTCAGTGGCCTCTACCAGAAGCGTCATTAGCGCCGCTGGTGACGGCTTTTCAGACACAGTGTGAAGAGACTCACGCCCAGGCCTGGCAGCGTTTGTTTGTCGGCCCGTGGGCACTGCCGTCTCCGCCGTGGGGGTCGGTCTGGCTGGATCGCGAATCTGTGCTGTTTGGCGATTCAACATTGGCACTTCGTCAGTGGATGCGCGAGAAAGGCATTCAGTTTGAAATGAAGCAAAACGAACCGGAAGATCATTTTGGTTCACTGCTGTTGATGGCTGCGTGGTTGGCGGAGAATGGTCGCCAGACAGAATGCGAAGAATTGCTGGCATGGCACCTTTTTCCGTGGTCAACACGTTTTCTTGATGTTTTTATCGAAAAAGCAGAACACCCTTTCTACCGTGCACTGGGTGAACTGGCTCGCTTAACGCTGGCGCAATGGCAATCACAACTGTTAATTCCTGTCGCGGTTAAACCGCTGTTTCGATAGGATCACCGTAATATTGCCGGATGGTGACGATTACGCGCAATCCGGCAATAATAGGTTACAGTGTCACGTTTTTTTATCTCTTAAAGCACGCACTGCTTTTGCGGCTGGCCTCTTTTGCCGCAAAATAGTCGCCCGTGTTTCATTGCCCATTTCTGCTCATGCATCATCTACACATCTATCCGGATCTGCGCACTATGTTCCGCCGTCTGCTTATCGCAACAGTCGTCGGTATTCTCGCGGCCTTTGCCGTTGCCGGGTTTCGTCATGCGATGCTGCTACTGGAGTGGTTGTTCCTCAATAATGACTCCGGCAGTCTGGTCAATGCAGCGACAAACCTTTCCCCCTGGCGACGGTTGCTAACTCCGGCGCTCGGCGGACTGGCGGCGGGTTTGTTGCTGATGGGCTGGCAGAAATTTACCCAACAACGCCCTCATGCGCCGACCGATTACATGGAAGCGTTGCAAACCGATGGACAGTTCGATTACGCAGCAAGCCTGGTTAAATCGCTTGCCTCTCTGCTGGTAGTAACCAGCGGCAGTGCAATTGGTCGCGAAGGTGCGATGATTCTTTTAGCTGCCCTTGCCGCCTCCTGTTTTGCCCAACGTTTTACGCCACGCCAGGAGTGGAAATTATGGATCGCCTGTGGGGCCGCGGCGGGAATGGCTGCGGCCTATCGTGTCCCGCTTGCTGGCAGTTTATTTATAGCCGAAGTGCTGTTTGGCACTATGATGTTGGCCTCTCTCGGCCCGGTGATTATTTCCGCCGTCGTGGCATTGCTGGTTAGCAATCTGATTAATCATAGCGACGCGTTACTCTACAACGTACAACTCTCAGTGACGGTTCAGGCTCGTGACTATGCGCTGATTATCAGTACAGGTGTGCTGGCAGGTCTGTGCGGACCACTGTTGTTAACGTTAATGAACGCCTGTCATCGTGGATTTGTGAGTCTCAAACTTGCGCCGCCCTGGCAACTGGCACTAGGCGGGTTGATCGTGGGTCTGCTTTCCCTGTTCACACCTGCAGTGTGGGGCAACGGCTATAGCACCGTACAATCCTTTTTAACCGCCCCACCACTGTTAATGATCATTGCCGGGATCTTCCTTTGTAAACTGTGTGCCGTGCTGGCGAGTAGCGGTTCCGGCGCACCCGGTGGGGTCTTTACACCGACGCTATTTATCGGTCTTGCCATTGGCATGTTGTATGGTCGTAGCCTGGGATTATGGTTCCCTGATGGCGAAGAAATTACACTTTTACTCGGATTGACCGGGATGGCGACACTGTTGGCGGCGACCACGCACGCGCCGATTATGTCGACGTTGATGATATGTGAAATGACCGGGGAGTATCAGCTACTCCCCGGTTTATTGATTGCCTGCGTAATTGCGTCGGTAATTTCGCGGACGTTACACCGTGACTCTATCTACCGCCAGCACACTGCGCAGCATAGCTAAGCGGATGTATTGCCCCAGTTCACGCTGTTCGGCGCGCGGCAGATAAGGCAGTTCACCAATGAGCGGTGCCGGAAGTTTTTTACCCAGCACATCAATGATTTCCGCATAATGCGCCAGTCCTGGGTTGATTCGGTTAGCCACCCAGCCAATGAGCGGCAGCCCGTCGTTGGCGATCGCCTGAGCTGTTAGCAGTGCATGGTTAATGCAACCTTCCTGAATACCGACAACCATCAACACCGGCAGTTGTTCCTGCACTACCCATTCAGAGAGTGGACGCAAATCATTCATCAGACTGCGCCAGCCGCCAGTCCCTTCTACCACGACATGATCGACTTTTTCGGTCAGGTTTGCCAGGCCGTTTGAAATGAGGGTGTAATTGATTGGGCAACTGTGCGCCACGCTACTTTCTTCTTCGCTTAACGCGATAGGATTAACTGCTTCATAAGGCAGTTCGATGGTTGAAACACTCTGCAACACCAGGGCATCTTTATTACGCAGCCCTTCGGGTGTCTCTTTGCTCCCCTTCGCTACGGGTTTATATCCCGCAACCGTTTTTCCCTGGGAGGCTAACGCTTGTAGCAATGCGCGGGAAACCACCGTTTTCCCTACAGAAGTGTCTGTACCGGTAATAAAGAAACGCTTCAGCATCACTAACTCCACCGTTATGCTTCACAAATATAAACCAGGAAAATAATTAACCTTGAAAGTCTAAGTTATGCTTTCCTGGCCCAAATTGAGATAGCGCAAATTTTGGTAGAACAGTTAAAAAATGTTAACCCTGCAACAGACGAATCAACAAAGAACCGTTATACATCGCGTCTTTTACCAGTGCAGCGCCTGCCATCGTGCCCTGGTTAGAAAACTGAGTACTCTCAACGCTGATGTGCTGACTATACGCAGGAAGGGCCTGCTGACGGATGCTGTCTGAGATGACCGGGAAGAGGATATCTGCCGCTTTACTTAACGGTGAGCCAATCAGTATTTTTTGTGGGTTAAATAAATTCACCATGATGGCAAGAATGCGCCCGACATGCGCGCCCACCCCGGTAATGATGTCTTTTGCCAGTAGATCGCCGCGCAATGCCGCCTGACACAATGAGTCCACGGTTAACGGTTGTCCATGTAACATCGAGCTCATGGATTGATTAAGACGCAGCTGTGCCAGCTCAAGAATACTGTCCACGCTGGCGATGGTTTCGAGGCAGCCGTGATTCCCGCAATAACAGCGTTTCCCATACGGGTCGACCTGTGTGTGGCCTATTTCCACGAGACTACTGCTGCCTGCGTGTAGCAGATGACCATCGGTAATGACGCCCGCCCCCACGTTGTGATCGATAACCACCTGAATCACATCGCGCGCCCCGCGTGAGGCACCAAACAAGGCCTCTGCCATCGTCCATGCGCTGATATCATGCTGAATATAAACCGGAACGCCGGTATGCTGCTCCAGCGCCTCGCCGAGCGGCATCTCTTTTACATCCTCGTAGAACGGCATGCGATGTACAATACCATTTTCCGTATCAATAATTCCCGGCAAGGTTATGGCAATCGAAGTTAGACGCTCAAGTTTTTTCTGGTGGCGGATAAAAAACTGATCGATATGGGAAATAATACGATCCAGCAATGGCAAGTCATCTTTTAACGCCAGTTCCTGCGACTCTTCCACCACCAGTTTGCTGCTCAGATCGCGCAGAGCAAGGAAAATCTCCCCGCGACTAATGCGCAGAGAAAGATAGTGCCAGGCTTCAGTTTCAACCACCAGCCCCACCGCCGGACGGCCACGGTTCCCCGCTTCTTTGATTTCCAGCTCTTGCACCAGGTGTGCTTCGAGCATCTCACGGACAATTTTAGTGATACTGGCAGGAGCCAGTTGCGCCAGACGGGAAAGATCGATACGCGAGACTGGACCAAGCTGATCAATCAGGCGATAAACCGCGCCCGCGTTGGTCTGCTTTATTTGATCAATGTGCCCAGGCTGGTTTTCAGCAACCACCGCATACTCCCTATATTTTCGCGCTCCGAAATAATCTGTAGGCTATGGTGAAGCACTTCAATACGTGTCGTCAAATTTTTACTTAGGCATGTGATTAACAGCACATTTTTCGGGCTTTTTCGCTGAAATTTCCCTCACCTGAGAGCATTCAGCAGATGAATACGAAAGTTACGCGCAGCCGGACTTTGTTCATGATGTTTCGGCCAGACCAACCACATTTCAGAAACCGCATCCTCTTCAGCAATCGGCACCCAGCGCATTTCGTTGAGCTGAACACGTTTAAATGACGCAGGCAAAATTGAAACACCCAGACCGGCGGAAACCAGACCGATGATGGTCATTGCCTCGCCCACCTCCTGAGTGATGACGGGCGTCAAATGGTAACGTCGCATCAGCCCGAGAATATCGTCATACAGCCCTGTCCCGACGTGCGGATCAAAAAAGACAAAGGGTTCTTTCGCCAGTTCAGCCAGCGTTACATTCGGGTTATTTGCCAGGGGATGATCGTGCGGGATCATCGCCATAAGCGGTTCATGGACGATGACTGCGTGTTCAAGCGTCTCCGGTAACGCTGTGTTACGCAGCAATCCCATATCCAGCGTTCCTTCAATGAGCGGAGCGATTTGCTCACGAGTGTTCATTTCGCGGGTTTGTAAATGGACATCAGGATAATCACGGCGAAACAGCGATAACGTATCGGACACCGCCCGAATAAAAGGAGCGGACGAAGTAAAACCAATGCGCAACTCCCCCGCTTCACCCTGATGCAGCCTTTCAGCGCGAGCGGCAGCGTCATCCACCATAGACAGGATTTGCCGACTATCTGCAAGAAACTGTTTTCCTGCTGCCGTCAGCAATACACTGCGATTGGTTCGTGCCAGCAGTCGGGCACCAATTTGTTGCTCCAGCGCCTGAATCTGCTGACTTAGCGGCGGTTGCGAAATATTCAGGCGGGCAGCGGCGCGCCCGAAATGCAGCTCTTCCGCAACAGCAACAAAGTAACGCAGATGACGAAGTTCAATATTCATATTTAAAACATCTTATTTGAGATTATTAATATATTAGACAGAACAATTCGATTTTCCTACTCTATGTATAAGCCTGATCCACAGGCATATTTAGCAAGGATTTCAAGTGAGCCGTACTACAACTGTTGATGGCGCTCCGGCAAGCGACACTGACAAGCAAAGCATTTCTCAGCCAAATCAATTTATTAAACGCGGTACGCCGCAATTTATGCGCGTCACCCTGGCGCTGTTCTCTGCCGGACTGGCATCATTTGCACTTCTCTATTGTGTGCAGCCTATCCTTCCGGTGCTTTCGCAGGAGTTTGGCTTAACGCCCGCGAACAGTAGTATTTCACTGTCCATTTCCACGGCGATGTTGGCTATTGGTTTGCTGTTTACTGGCCCCCTATCCGATGCCATTGGTCGCAAACCAGTGATGGTCACGGCTCTACTGTTGGCCTCCATTTGTACGTTACTTTCGACAATGATGACCAGCTGGCACGGCATTTTGATTATGCGCGCCTTGATTGGGCTTTCGTTAAGTGGCGTGGCAGCTGTTGGCATGACTTATCTTAGCGAGGAAATCCACCCCAGTTTCGTGGCCTTTTCGATGGGGTTGTATATCAGCGGCAACTCAATTGGCGGCATGAGCGGACGCTTAATTAGTGGTGTCTTCACGGACTTTTTCAACTGGCGAATTGCTCTGGCGGCAATCGGTTGTTTCGCGCTAGCCTCGGCGTTGATGTTCTGGAAAATCCTCCCGGAATCACGCCATTTTCGCCCGACTTCGCTGCGACCTAAGTCGTTGTTTATCAACTTTCGTCTGCACTGGCGTGACCGGGGATTACCGTTATTGTTCGCAGAAGGCTTTTTGCTGATGGGGTCGTTCGTCACGCTGTTTAATTACATCGGCTATCGGTTGATGCTCTCCCCCTGGCATGTCAGTCAGGCCGTGGTTGGCTTATTATCGCTGGCTTATTTGACCGGTACATGGAGCTCACCCAAAGCCGGAACCATGACCACCCGCTATGGGCGCGGTCCAGTGATGTTGTTTTCGACGGGGGTTATGCTGTTTGGTTTACTGATGACCTTATTCAGCTCGCTGTGGCTGATCTTTGCCGGAATGTTACTCTTCTCAGCAGGATTCTTCGCAGCCCACTCAGTTGCCAGCAGCTGGATCGGCCCCCGCGCAAAACGCGCTAAAGGCCAGGCCTCCTCGCTGTATCTGTTCAGTTACTATCTGGGGTCGAGTATTGCCGGGACGCTGGGTGGTGTTTTCTGGCATAACTATGGCTGGAACGGCGTCGGCGCATTTATTGCTCTGATGCTGGTCATTGCTCTGCTGGTCGGGACGCGTTTGCATCATCGTCTGCACGCCTGAAAAAATAAGTCCGGACTGCGGTAAATACCCGTCCGGACTTATTGCTTGCTCAAACCAACGTTAATAGCCATCCTAAAATAGACGAAGCGCCAGCCAATTCCCGCAGCGCGTCTAGCGTCATCAGGATTATAAGTACCCAAATAAACGGATTCATTTTGCTGTGTGTCATTTATTACTGATGCGCAGTTATTCTACCGCTTTGTAAGTAGTAAAATAGTTAACCCAATCAAGACTACTATTATTGGTAGCTAAATTTCCCTTAAGTCACAATACGTTATTATCAACGCTGTAATTTATTCAGCGTTTGTACATATCGTTACACGCTGAAACCAACCACTCACGGAAGTCTGCCATTCCCAGGGATATAGTTATTTCAACGGCCCCGCAGTGGGGTTAAATGAAAAAACAAATTGAGGGTATGACAATGAAAAAAGTATTAGCTCTGGTTGTTGCCGCTGCTATGGGTCTGTCTTCTGCCGCCTTTGCTGCAGAGACTGCGACCACACCTGCTCCGACTGCGACGACCACCAAAGCAGCGCCGGCGAAAACTACACATCATAAAAAACAGCATAAAGCAGCACCTGCCCAGAAAGCGCAGGCGGCTAAAAAGCATCATAAAAATGCGAAAGCTGAACAGAAAGCCCCTGAACAAAAAGCGCAGGCAGCGAAGAAACACGCCGGGAAACACAGCCATCAGCAACCGGCAAAACCTGCTGCACAACCCGCAGCGTAAGTTTTCAACAGTAATGCTGGCGCGCCCCCTCGCGCCTGAAAATTACGGTGCTAAGCGGGTAACGTTTAGCACCGCCTTTAGCGGAGGGTAGTATGGTGGGCCGTTATCGCTTTGAGTTCATTCTTATCATCCTTATTTTATGCGCACTGATTGCCGCCCGTTTTTATCTTTCCTGACTGTAGTTATCTGATTTTACTCCCACTTTCATCCCGTCCCGTCTATAGTATTTATGAGGGTTTGCTTTTAATAATCATAATTACTCACCAGAGTGTGATATGCGTACAACCATTGCTGTAGTGTTGGGTGCAATTAGTTTGACGTCTGCTTTTGTGTTTGCAGATAAACCAGACGTTGCCAAATCGGCAAACGATGAGGTCAGCACCCTGTTTTTTGGTCATGATGATCGTGTGCCAGTGAATGACACGACCCAATCACCGTGGGATGCGGTTGGGCAACTGGAAACGGCCAGCGGCAATTTATGTACGGCGACGCTGATTGCACCCAATCTGGCATTAACGGCAGGACACTGTTTATTGACACCTCCAAAGGGTAAAGCCGATAAAGCAGTGGCGCTGCGTTTTGTGTCAAATAAAGGTCTTTGGCGCTATGACATCCACGACATAGAAGGCCGCGTTGATCCGACACTGGGAAAGCGGTTAAAAGCAGATGGGGATGGTTGGATTGTACCTCCCGCAGCCGCGCCGTGGGACTTCGGATTGATTGTGCTACGTAATCCCCCTTCTGGCATTACGCCGTTGCCGTTATTTGAGGGAGATAAAGCCGCGCTTACCGCCGCATTAAAAGCGGCAGGTCGTAAAGTGACTCAGGCAGGCTACCCTGAAGATCATCTCGATACGTTGTACAGTCATCAAAACTGTGAAGTGACTGGCTGGGCGCAAACGTCGGTGATGTCACATCAGTGCGATACCTTGCCGGGTGACAGCGGTTCGCCTCTGATGTTGCATACCGATGACGGCTGGCAATTAATTGGGGTGCAAAGTTCGGCTCCTGCCGCGAAAGATCGCTGGCGCGCCGATAACCGGGCCATTTCTGTTACCGGTTTTCGCGACAAGCTGGATCAACTGTCGCAAAAATAATGTTCAAACGCTGCCCGACAGCGCGGGCAGCGTGTTCATCAGGCAAGTTTCACCATGATCATTCCAGCCAACAGCAAGACCAGGCCAATCCAGCCTTTACGATTTAACCGTTGACCAAACAAGATCCAACCTGCGGCTAACGTGGCGGCAATACCAAACCCGCCCCACAATGCATAAGCGACAGACAAGTCGATCCCTTTAACGGCCTGAGAAAGCGCACTAAAGGCAGCCAGCACCGCCGCCAGGGAGAGCAAGCCAAATATTTTGCGACGAAAGCCGTCAGAAAATTTCAAAAAGACGTTAGCAACGATTTCCAGCACGATTGCCAATGCCAGCCAGGCGGCGTGAACCCATTCAAACTGCGCCATGGTTCACCTCCAGTTCAGGTTTACGCGCTTTACGGGTACCTGATTTTATCAACACAATCCCGGCGACCAGGGTGGTTAACCCGGCAATTTTCATCAGCGATAAACTTTCGTCGAATAACAAAACGCTAAACAAGGTAATAAATAAAATACCGATACCTTCCCACAACGCATAAGCTACGCCTAAGGCGATTTTTTTAACGGCGAAAGAGAGAAATATATACGACAGAGAAATCATCACCAGCATTAAAATAAAGCCGCCATTTCCCTCACTGACGCTCGCCCATTTCATTGACAGCGTACCGGTAATTTCTGTAGCAATAGCCAGACCTAATAAAATCCAATAAATATACATTGTCCTTCTCCTGCAAGAGAATTATTTTAATTTTCGCTTAATTCAGCGAAACCAAAGTAAAGTGGTCAAGCCCCGCGCATAGGGCAAGCTTAGGCAGAAGAAAGGACTAAAGCGCGTTGCGCCAGTGCTGCTCACCTACGAGCAAGATAGTGGATGAGGTACGAAGATGGGTAAATGTAGAAAATAACGTCCTGAACAAATTGTCCATAATATTACAATTATCCGCAGTGTTGCTTCTCGTCATCGCGGATGATAATTGTCCTCGGTAGTTGAACACGCCTGATTTGTATCATAGCTTAAGAATTAACTCAAAATATTTTCACTTCTTTACCTGAGCGGTTTGATTTTCGTTATGATGACGGAGCGAAAAAGACATTATTATTAGCAAAGGAAGAAAAAACGGGGACAAGCATGGCAAAGCCGATCATCACGCTCAATGGCCTAAAAATCGTCATTATGTTGGGAATGCTGGTCATTATTCTCTGCGGTATCCGTTTTGCCGCCGAGATCATCGTGCCGTTTATTCTCGCATTATTTATTGCTGTTATTCTTAACCCGCTGGTGCAACACATGGTCCGCTGGCGTGTGCCGCGTGTACTGGCAGTGTCGATTTTGATGACCATCATCGTGATGGCGATGGTGTTGCTGTTAGCTTATCTGGGTTCCGCGCTCAACGAGTTGACGCGGACGTTACCGCAATATCGCAACTCTATTATGACGCCGCTGCAAGCGCTTGAGCCGTTGTTGCAACGCGTAGGGATTGACGTCTCTGTTGACCAACTGGCGCATTACATAGATCCGAACGCGGCGATGACGTTGCTCACCAACTTATTGACGCAGTTATCTAATGCCATGTCATCAATCTTTTTATTGCTGCTGACGGTGCTGTTTATGCTGCTCGAAGTGCCACAATTGCCCGGAAAATTTCAGCAAATGATGGCGCGTCCGGTTGAAGGGATGGCGGCGATTCAACGTGCGATTGACAGTGTTTCTCATTATCTGGTGCTGAAAACAGCCATCAGCATCATCACCGGCCTGGTCACCTGGGCGATGCTCGCCGCACTCGATGTTCGCTTCGCTTTTGTCTGGGGATTGCTGGCCTTTGCGCTTAATTACATCCCGAATATTGGTTCAGTCCTCGCGGCAATCCCCCCTATCGCTCAGGTACTGGTGTTTAATGGCTTCTACGAAGCGTTGCTGGTGCTGGCGGGATATCTGCTGATTAATCTGGTCTTCGGCAATATTCTGGAGCCGCGTATCATGGGGCGTGGGCTGGGGCTTTCCACATTGGTGGTATTTTTGTCGTTGATTTTTTGGGGATGGTTGTTAGGACCGGTGGGTATGCTGCTTTCCGTGCCGTTGACAATTATTGTCAAAATTGCGCTTGAACAAACAGCGGGAGGTCAAAGCATCGCCGTTCTGTTAAGCGATCTCAATAAAGAGTGACGGCCTCAGCAGAGGCCGTCAGGGTTACAGAGCTTTCAGGATTGCATCCACGCTGGCTTTGGCGTCACCAAACAGCATGTGGGTGTTTTCCTTGAAGAACAGCGGGTTTTGCACACCAGCATAGCCAGTGTTCATCGAACGTTTAAAGACAATCACGTTCTGCGCTTTCCACACTTCCAGCACAGGCATACCAGCAATCGGACTCTTCGGATCATCCTGCGCCGCCGGGTTAACCGTATCGTTAGCACCAATCACCAGTACGGTATCGGTATCAGCAAAGTCATCATTGATCTCGTCCATTTCCAGCACGATGTCATACGGTACTTTTGCTTCAGCCAGCAATACGTTCATATGTCCAGGCAAACGCCCCGCGACCGGGTGGATACCGAAACGCACATTAATACCACGAGCGCGCAATTTCTCAGTAATTTCAGCGACAGGATATTGCGCCTGCGCGACTGCCATGCCGTACCCCGGAGTAATGATCACTGAATGGGAGTTTTTCAGCAGTTCCGCTGTCTCTTCTGCGGTGATTTCGCGGTGCTCACCCACTTCCTGATCATCGCCAGTAGAAGAGCCGTCGGTGCCGAAACCACCCGCAATAACGCTGATAAAGGAACGGTTCATCGCCTTACACATAATGTAAGAAAGGATAGCCCCCGAAGAACCGACCAGCGCACCGGTCACAATCAGCAGGTCGTTGCTGAGCATAAAGCCCGCAGCCGCAGCCGCCCAGCCGGAGTACGAGTTCAGCATCGACACCACCACTGGCATATCTGCACCACCGATGGAGGCGACTAAATGCCAGCCGAATACCAGCGCAATTGCGGTCATTATCAGCAATGCCAGCACTTGCAGGCCGACGCTGTCCGTGCGAACAAATACAATCAGCAGCAGGAAGGAAACGACCAGAGCCGCCAGGTTCATTTTGTGACGGTTTGGCAGCATCAATGGTTTAGACGAAATCTTGCCACACAGTTTGCCGAACGCCACCACCGAACCCGTGAACGTTACCGCCCCGATGAAGATACCGAGGAACACTTCCGTCAGGTGAATATTGACCAGAATCGGTGCCATTCCCGCGTCATGATGCAGATAGCTGTTAAAGCCAACCAGCACTGCCGCCAGACCCACGAAGCTATGCAGGATCGCCACCAGTTCTGGCATTTCGGTCATTTCAACTTTCTTCGCCAGACGGATACCAATTGCCCCACCAATGACCATCGCCAGCAAGATCCAGCCAACATTACCCGTATCCGGTCCAAAAATGGTTGCGATTAACGCAATCGCCATCCCGGCGATACCGAAGTTGTTACCCTGGCGAGACGTTTCATGTTTCGAAAGACCGGCCAGACTGAAGATAAACAGGATCGCGGCAACAATGTATGCAGCTGTAACTAATCCTCCAGACATATGTTACCCCTTAATTTTTGCGGAACATTTTCAGCATGCGCTGAGTCACGGTGAAGCCACCGAAAATATTAATGCTGGCTATAAGCACCGCGATAAAACTAAGGAAGCTAACCCAGCCGCCCTGGCCAATCTGCAACAGTGCTCCGACAACAATAATCCCTGAAATCGCGTTGGTGACCGACATCAACGGTGTATGCAGCGCGTGCGATACATTCCACACCACGTAATAACCGACAACGCAGGCCAGCGCGAAAACGGTGAAGTGCCCAAGGAATTCTTTCGGCGCAACGCTTGCCATCCAGCCAAAAAGAATGATTGCCAGCGCCATCAACGCGTATTTACGCCACGGTGAGCAGGTACATTTTTCCTCAGTTTTCACTTCCGGTGCCGCTTTTTGTGCCGCCTGCGGCTGAGCTGATACCTGAATCGGCGGTGCCGGCCAGGTAATTTCGCCCGCACGGATCACGGTCACGCCGCGAATCACCACATCATCAAAATCAACAGTGATATTGCCGTCTTTCTCTTTGCACAACAGTTTCAGCAGATTAACGAGGTTTGTGCCGTAAAGCTGTGAGGATTGCGTCGGCAGACGGCCCGGAAGATCGGTATAACCAATCACTTTGACACCATTTTCCGTAGTGAAGATTTCACCCGGCACGGTGTATTCACAGTTGCCGCCGTTTTGGGCTGCCAGGTCGACAATCACACTGCCCGCCTTCATGGAGTCAACCATTTCACGGGTAATTAGCTTCGGCGCTGGTTTGCCTGGAATAAGCGCGGTGGTGACAATGATATCGACCTCTTTTGCCTGGGCGGCAAAGAGTTCCATTTCCGCTTTGATGAACGCGTCCGACATCACTTTGGCATAGCCATCGCCGCTGCCAGCTTCCTCTTTAAAATCCAGCTCGAGGAATTCCGCGCCCATACTTTGAACTTGTTCTTTCACTTCCGGGCGGGTGTCGAATGCACGCACAATCGCGCCGAGACTGTTTGCTGCGCCAATGGCGGCCAGACCTGCAACACCCGCACCAATCACCATCACTTTTGCCGGTGGCACTTTCCCGGCCGCAGTAATTTGCCCGGTAAAGAAGCGCCCAAATTCATGTGCCGCTTCAACAATGGCGCGATAACCGGCGATGTTCGCCATCGAGCTTAGTGCGTCCAGCGATTGTGCGCGTGAGATACGCGGCACAGAGTCCATCGCCATCACGGTCACGTTACGTTCCGCAAGTTTTTGCATTAATTCCGGATTCTGCGCAGGCCAGATAAAACTCACCAGCGTTGTCCCAGGATTCAGTAACGCAATTTCATCATCTAACGGCGCATTGACCTTCAGAATGATCTCTGACTGCCAGACGCTATTCCCTTCTACAATTTCAGCGCCCGCTTGCACAAACGCTTTATCGTCAAAACTTGCCAGTTGACCCGCGCCGCTCTCTACCGCGACGGTAAAACCCAGTTTCAGCAGCTGTTCCACTGTTTTTGGCGTTGCTGAAACACGGGTTTCATTGGTTAACCGTTCTCTTGGTATGCCAATTCGCATGATATTCCCTTCCATCGGTTTTATTGATGATGGTTTGCCTGTGTCAGGAGCCACACAAGCTGCTCATGTACGAGCTAAATGTTACTCCGTTAAAATAAATTAGTAACAAACGCCCTATAACGTACTGAAAATTATGCCTGTGATCTAGCGCCAAAAATCAGTATTTCGGCGTGAACTCGCAAAATATTAACGATTCAGCCGTGATAGTGGGATAAACACCTTAGAACGCCGGATAAAGACTGATAATTGTCTTCGACGGTCGGGTAAAACGAGACATCGCCCCGGCACGAATCACTACTTAACATTAAATTAACTTATACAATTCAGTTGCTTCAGTAGTAATGATGCTGATACGGCTGTTTTTTAAGCATAGACGGTCATTTGAGCAGGATTAAAATTGGCTTAAGGAATGTGATATGAAAAATGACGCAGACAGTTACACCGTTTAAATGCAATAATCAGCCACGTTTCTCGTTAATAACAATACCAGTACCTGGTTTGCGCAAGGCGAAGGATTATTTTTATGAAGCTTAAGAACACCCTCCTGGCGTCGGCACTGCTTTCTGCTACGGCATTCTCCGTTAACGCAGCAACAGAACTGACACCGGAGCAAGCGGCAGCGGTTAAACCTTTTGACCGTGTAGTGGTTACCGGTCGTTTTAATGCTATTGGCGAAGCGGTGAAAGCCGTTTCTCGTCGCGCAGATAAAGAAGGTGCCACCTCTTTTTATGTTGTCGACACTTCTGATTTTGGTAACAGCGGTAACTGGCGTGTGGTCGCTGACCTCTATAAAGCCGATGCTGAAAAAGCAGAAGAAACAAGTAATCGCGTAATTAACGGTGTTGTCGAACTGCCGAAAGATCAGGCTGTTCTGATTGAACCGTTTGACACGGTCACCGTCCAGGGCTTCTATCGTAGCCAGCCAGAAGTCAATGATGCCATCACCAAAGCGGCAAAAGCGAAAGGTGCCTACTCTTTCTACATCGTTCGTCAAATCGATGCCAACCAGGGCGGCAACCAGCGTATTACTGCATTCATCTATAAAAAAGATGCTAAGAAACGTATCGTCCAGAGCCCGGATGTGATCCCGGCAGATTCCGAAGCAGGACGTGCAGCTCTGGCTGCCGGTGGCGAAGCCGCGAAGAAAGTTGAGATCCCGGGTGTTGCGACTACCGCATCACCAAGTTCTGAAGTCGGTCGCTTCTTTGAAACCCAGTCATCAAAAGGCGGGCGTTACACCGTCACGCTCCCGGATGGCACTAAAGTCGAAGAACTGAACAAAGCGACCGCAGCGATGATGGTCCCGTTCGACAGCATCAAATTCTCTGGCAACTACGGCAACATGACCGAAGTCTCCTATCAGGTTGCGAAACGTGCCGCGAAGAAAGGTGCTAAGTATTACCACATCACCCGCCAGTGGCAGGAACGTGGTAATAACCTGACCGTCAGCGCAGATCTGTATAAATAACTATTCAGTTACTCCTATAAGGCGGCTTGATGCCGCCTTTCGCATTTTTAGTCACAAATTTCCCCGCGACCATTGCATGCAGACACATCTCTTCGTAAAATTCCGCGCTTCAGTGGCAAACTCCATTTTTATGCGTTTTGCCCTAATATTTATTCTTCTTATCACGTTTTAATCACTGGATATCGATGGAAAAGAAACTGGGACTGAGCGCACTCACCGCGCTGGTATTAAGCTCAATGCTGGGCGCGGGTGTTTTCAGTCTGCCGCAAAATATGGCGGCAGTTGCCAGCCCGGCAGCACTGCTCATCGGCTGGGGTATTACTGGCGCTGGCATTTTATTGCTGGCCTTTGCCATGCTGATCCTCACGCGCATTCGTCCCGAACTTGACGGCGGTATCTTTACCTATGCCCGCGAAGGGTTTGGCGAGCTAATCGGCTTTTGTTCCGCATGGGGATACTGGCTGTGCGCAGTCATCGCCAACGTCTCCTATCTGGTGATCGTTTTTTCCGCGTTAAGCTTTTTTACGGACACGCCGGAATTGCGCCTGTTTGGCGATGGTAATACCTGGCAATCGATAGTCGGTGCATCGGCTTTATTGTGGATTGTTCACTTTTTGATCCTGCGCGGGGTGCAAACCGCTGCCAGCATTAACCTGGTGGCGACACTGGCAAAATTGTTGCCGCTGGGTCTGTTTGTTGTGCTGGCGATGATGATGTTCAAACTGGATACCTTCAAGCTCGACTTCACCGGACTTGCACTTGGCGTACCCGTTTGGGAACAGGTGAAAAACACCATGCTGATCACCCTGTGGGTTTTCATTGGTGTGGAAGGTGCCGTGGTTGTTTCTGCGCGTGCGCGTAATAAACGTGATGTTGGCAAAGCGACACTGCTGGCGGTTCTCTCCGCTCTGGGCGTTTACTTGCTGGTAACGCTGCTTTCGCTGGGTGTGGTGGCACGTCCTGAACTGGCTGAAATTCGTAACCCGTCAATGGCCGGTCTGATGGTGGAAATGATGGGACCATGGGGCGAAATCATCATCGCTGCCGGTTTGATCGTTTCCGTTTGCGGCGCGTACTTAAGCTGGACCATCATGGCAGCAGAAGTACCGTTCCTGGCCGCCACTCATAAAGCATTCCCGCGCATTTTTGCGCGCCAGAACGCACAAGCTGCGCCATCCGCCTCACTGTGGTTGACCAACATCTGCGTGCAAATTTGTCTGGTACTCATCTGGCTGACCGGTTCCGATTACAACACGTTGCTGACCATCGCCTCAGAAATGATTCTGGTGCCCTATTTCCTGGTCGGCGCGTTCTTGCTGAAAATCGCAACCCGTCCACTGCATAAAGCGGTAGGTGTCGGTGCCTGCATTTATGGCTTATGGTTATTGTACGCCTCTGGTCCAATGCACTTGCTGTTATCCGTTGTTCTGTATGCACCGGGGCTGCTGGTTTTCCTGTACGCGCGCAAAACGCATACCCATGATAATGTACTGAACCGTCAGGAAATGGTGCTGATTGGCATGCTGTTAATTGCCTCAGTTCCGGCGACCTGGATGCTGGTGGGATAACGTTCATCCCATCGTTGGATAGCAAAGGAGATAACGATGGGTAAAACCCAGCCCTTGCCAATATTAATTACTGGCGGAGGTCGTCGCATCGGCCTCGCCCTCGCATGGCATTTCATTAATCAAAAGCAACCGGTGATTGTCAGCTATCGGACACACTATCCAGCCATTGATGGACTGATTAATGCAGGTGCGCAGTGTATTCAGGCTGATTTTTCGACCAACGACGGTGTGATGGCGTTTGCCGATGAAGTACTAAAAAGCACCCATGGTCTGCGTGCTATTTTGCATAACGCCAGTGCGTGGATGGCGGAAAAACCGGGTGCGCCACTGGCCGACGTACTGGCTTGCATGATGCAGATCCACGTTAATACCCCATACCTGCTCAACCATGCGCTGGAAAGATTACTGCGTGGGCACGGACACGCCGCCAGCGATATCATTCACTTTACCGATTATGTGGTGGAGCGCGGTAGCGACAAACATATTGCGTATGCTGCAAGCAAAGCGGCACTGGATAATATGACCCGCTCGTTTGCCCGCAAGCTGGCACCGGAAGTGAAAGTGAATTCTATTGCGCCATCGCTGATCCTGTTTAATGAACATGATGATGCCGAATATCGACAACAGGCGCTGAATAAATCACTGATGAAAACCGCGCCTGGCGAGAAAGAAGTGATCGACCTGGTCGATTACTTACTTACCAGTTGCTTTGTCACCGGACGCAGTTTCCCACTTGATGGCGGTCGTCATCTGCGTTAATGCAGCTTTATCCAGCATATAATCAACACCCATGCGCTTATCCCCCAACACGCAACAGAACCAACAAAAGCGGCGGGCAAGCGCATCATTCCGGTGAAATACCACAGCGACACCAGGTAAACAAAATAGGGAATAATCGACCACATACTAAAAATGATGGTTGCGCGTAAGACTTCAATGCCGCGTTCGCTGGCAACAATATAATGCGCGATAAGCGCAAAGGTCGGGAAAAGTGGAATCAGCCCGGCGATATAATAATTTTTCGTTTTTGCTAAAACACCAATCAACAGCACTACCAGCGCACCGAGCGCGGCTTTGATTACCAGCCCCATCTTTTTACCTTAACACTTCCATAACAAGTCATCAGTAGAATACCTGATGAAAACTTGTTTAGAAACATGACCATTTGTCGTGATTTACGCGCAAAGTGGTCTGGACCGATTGTTCTTCTAACCTCTCTCGATAGCGATATGAACCACATCCTGGCACTGGAAATGGGTGCCTGCGACTATATTCTCAAAACGACGCCCCCTGCTGTTTTGCTAGCGCGTTTACGTTTGCATTTGCGTCAGAATGAGCAAGCCACACTGACCAAAGGTCTTCAGGAAACGTCTCTGACTCCCTACAAAGCCCTGCATTTCGGCACGTTGACCATCGATCCCATCAACCGCGTAGTCACCCTGGCTAACACTGAAATCTCGCTCTCGACAGCTGATTTCGAATTATTGTGGGAATTAGCTACCCATGCCGGGCAAATCATGGACCGCGATGCATTGCTGAAAAATTTACGCGGCGTCAGTTATGACGGACTGGATCGTAGCGTGGACGTGGCTATTTCGCGGTTAAGAAAAAAACTACTCGATAACGCCGCAGAACCTTATCGCATTAAAACCGTGCGTAACAAAGGCTATCTTTTTGCGCCTCATGCATGGGAATAAGCGATGAAAAAATTGTTTATCCAGTTTTACCTGTTATTGTTTGTCTGCTTCCTTGTGATGTCTCTGCTGGTTGGGCTGGTGTACAAATTTACCGCCGAACGCGCGGGCAAACAGTCGCTGGATGATTTGATGAACAGTTCGCTGTATCTGATGCGCAGCGAATTGCGTGAGATCCCCCCACACGACTGGGGTAAGACGCTGAAAGAGATGGATTTAAATCTCTCTTTCGATCTGCGTGTCGAGCCACTGAGTAAATACCATCTTGATGATATTTCCATGCACCGACTGCGTGGCGGCGAAATTGTCGCCCTGGACGATCAGTACACGTTTTTGCAGCGTATCCCGCGCAGCCACTACGTGCTGGCAGTTGGTCCTGTTCCTTATCTTTATTATCTCCATCAGATGCGATTGCTGGATATCGCCCTGATCGCTTTTATTGCTATTTCCCTCGCCTTTCCGGTGTTTATCTGGATGCGTCCGCACTGGCAGGATATGTTAAAACTGGAAGCAGCGGCGCAACGATTTGGCGATGGGCATCTCAATGAACGTATCCACTTTGATGAGGGTTCGAGCTTTGAACGACTTGGCGTCGCATTTAACCAGATGGCGGACAATATCAACGCCTTAATTGCCAGCAAAAAACAGCTTATTGACGGTATCGCTCACGAACTGCGAACACCGTTAGTGCGCCTGCGTTATCGACTGGAGATGAGCGATAACCTGAGCGCCGCCGAATCCCAGGCGTTGAATCGTGATATCAGTCAACTTGAAGCTTTAATTGAAGAGCTGCTGACTTATGCCCGACTCGATCGCCCACAAAACGAGCTTCATCTTAGCGAACCAGACCTGCCGTTGTGGCTGTCAACGCATCTGGCAGATATTCAGGCAGTAACGCCCGATAAAACGGTACGGATAAAAACGCTCATGCAAGGCCATTATGCGGCGTTGGATATGCGCTTAATGGAGCGCGTGCTGGATAATTTGCTCAATAACGCCCTGCGCTACTGCCATTCAACGGTTGAAACCAGCCTGCTACTGTCGGGGAATAAAGCGACATTAATTGTTGAGGATGATGGCTCAGGGATTGCCCCAGAAAACCGCGAACATATCTTTGAACCTTTTGTTCGCCTCGATCCCAGCCGGGGTCGCTCAACCGGCGGCTGCGGGCTGGGACTGGCAATTGTCCACTCTATAGCACTGGCAATGGGCGGTACGGTTAATTGTGGCACCAGCGAACTGGGTGGTGCCCGCTTCTCGTTTAGCTGGCCGTTATGGCATAACATCCCGCAATTTACCTCTGCTTGACACTACGCGCACGGTGGTCAAGTCACCACCACTGTGCTATAAATTAAGGATGTTGTAACTAAAGTGGTTAATATTATGGCGCGTTACGATCTCGTAGACCGACTCAACACTACTTTTCGCCAGATGGAACAAGAGCTGGCTGCATTTGCCGCTCATCTTGAGCAACACAAGCTATTGGTTGCCCGCGTGTTCTCTTTGCCGGAGGTAAAAAAAGAGGATGAGCATAATCCGCTTAATCGTATTGAGGTAAAACAACATCTCGGCAACGACGCGCAGTCGCTGGCGTTGCGTCATTTCCGCCATTTATTTATTCAACAACAGTCCGAAAATCGCAGCAGCAAGGCCGCTGTCCGTCTGCCTGGCGTGTTGTGTTACCAGGTCGATAACCTTTCGCAAGCAGCGTTGGTCAGTCATATTCAGCACATCAATAAACTCAAGACCACGTTCGAGCATATCGTCACGGTTGAATCAGAACTCCCCACCGCGGCACGTTTTGAATGGGTGCATCGTCATTTGCCGGGGCTGATCACCCTTAATGCTTACCGCACGCTCACCGTTCTGCACGACCCCGCCACTTTACGTTTTGGCTGGGCTAATAAACATATCATTAAAAATTTGCATCGTGATGAAGTCCTGGCACAGCTGGAAAAAAGCCTGAAATCACCACGCAGTGTCGCACCGTGGACGCGCGAGGAGTGGCAAAGAAAACTGGAGCGAGAGTATCAGGATATCGCTGCCCTGCCACAGAACGCGAAGTTAAAAATCAAACGTCCAGTGAAGGTGCAGCCGATTGCCCGCGTCTGGTACAAAGGAGATCAAAAACAAGTACAACACGCTTGCCCTACACCGCTTATTGCGCTGATTAATCGGGATAATGGCGCGGGCGTGCCGGATGTTGGGGAGTTGTTAAATTACGATGCCGACAATGTGCAACACCGTTATAAACCACAGGCGCAGCCGCTTCGTTTGATCATTCCCCGGCTGCACCTGTATGTTGCGGATTAACGCCCGGCTTTCATACTGCCGACCATCTGTTCTGGCCGTACCCAGCTGTCAAACTCGGCTTCGCTAAGATACCCCAGCGCAAGGGCCGCAGCTTTTAAGGTCAGCCCTTCTTTATGCGCTTTTTTGGCGATCTCCGCGGCTTTGTCATAACCAATGTGGGTGTTAAGCGCAGTCACCAGCATCAGCGATTCATTGAGTAATTGATTGATTCGCTCACGATTCGGTTCAATACCCACTGCGCAGTGTTTGTTAAAACTTTCCATGCCATCTGCCAGCAAGCGCACCGATTGCAGGAAATTGTGGATCACCATTGGACGGAAGACGTTCAGTTCAAAGTTACCGGAAGCGCCCCCCATGTTGATCGCCACGTCGTTCCCCATCACCTGACAGCAGAGCATGGTTAATGCCTCACACTGTGTTGGATTCACTTTCCCCGGCATGATTGAGCTGCCCGGCTCATTTTCCGGGATTGAGATTTCACCAATTCCGCAGCGCGGGCCAGAGGCCAGCCAGCGGACATCATTGGCGATTTTCATCAGTGACGCAGCCAACCCTTTCAACGCGCCGTGCGCCTGAACCAGAGCATCACAGGTCGCCAGCGCTTCAAATTTGTTCGGCGCGGTAACAAACGGTGCACAGGTAATGACTGCCAGTTCATCTGCTACGCGACGCGCATACTCCGGATGGGTATTTAGTCCAGTACCCACCGCTGTACCGCCAAGAGCCAGTTCCGCTACGTGAGGCAGGCTGTATTCGATATGTTTGAGATTATACTCGAGCATCGCTACCCAGCCGGAAATCTCCTGCCCCAGTGTTAGCGGCGTGGCGTCCTGCAAGTGGGTTCGACCGATTTTGACGATATCGGCAAATGCACGCGATTTTTCACTCAGCGTCTGTGTCAGGGTTTTAAGCTGCGGAATGAGTTGCTTGCGCAGCGCCAGCAGCGCCGCAACGTGCATCGCCGTCGGAAAGACATCGTTGGAACTTTGGCTTTTGTTCACGTCGTCGTTAGGGTGAACTTTACGTTCCATCCCGCGCACGCCGCCGAGTAATTCACTGGCCCGGTTAGCCAGCACTTCGTTCATGTTCATGTTACTTTGCGTGCCGGAGCCGGTCTGCCAGATAGCCAGCGGGAATTCGTCGTCATGCTGTCCTGCCAGTACTTCATCCGCCGCCTGCCGAATGGCGCTCGCTTTCTCTTCAGACAACAAGCCTAAATCTTCATTAACTTTTGCCGCTGCGCGCTTGGTTAGCGCCAGCGCATGAATCAGTGAGGTGGGCATTTTCTCCGTCGAAATGCGGAAATGCTCCAGCGAGCGTTGAGTTTGTGCGCCCCACAGCTTATCTGCCGGGACATCAATCGCCCCCATCGAATCTTTTTCGCTGCGTACTGTATTCATGGCCTGCTCCTCACCTGTTTAATTTTTTCTTTCTGTTTTGCTTTCGTTAAGCAACTTTTAGCTCACTTATTATTTACTATTTGATAACAAATGTTTGGTCTTTCGTGCCATGTAAAAAAACCGCCCCGAAGGGCGGCTCTGTTTATTTCACACAGCGAGTGCACTGTGTGAGTTGTATCTGCTGGAAGAAGTCATTTCCTTTATCATCCACAAGGATAAACGCCGGGAAATCTTCCACTTCAATTTTCCAGATGGCTTCCATTCCCAGTTCCGGATATTCAACACATTCCAGGCTCTTAATACTTCCCTGCGCCAATACAGCGGCCGGACCACCGATACTGCCAAGGTAGAAGCCGCCGTGTTTTTTACAGGCATCCGTCACCTGCTGGCTGCGGTTGCCTTTCGCCAGCATGATCATACTTCCGCCCTGCGCTTGCAGTTGATCGACATAAGAATCCATCCGTCCGGCGGTCGTTGGGCCAAGAGAACCGGAGGCATAACCTTCCGGCGTTTTGGCCGGACCCGCGTAGTAAATCGGATGATCTTTGATGTACTGCGGCAGCCCTTCACCGTTATCCATCCGCTCTTTCAGTTTGGCGTGAGCAATATCACGACCGACGATAATCGTGCCGTTAAGCGATAAGCGTGTAGAAACGGGATACTGCGACAACTGTGCGAGGATCTCTTTCATCGGACGGTTAAGGTCAACGCGCACCGCTTCGCCTTCTCCCGCTTTGCGCAGCTCTTCCGGGATATATTTGCCTGGATTATGTTCCAGTTTTTCGATCCAGATCCCCTGACGGTTGATCTTCGCTTTGATATTACGGTCAGCAGAGCAGGAGACGCCCATACCGACCGGGCAGGATGCGCCGTGACGTGGCAGGCGAATCACGCGGATGTCGTGAGCGAAGTATTTACCACCAAACTGCGCACCCAGACCAAGATTTTGCGCTTCGATCAGCAATTCTTTTTCCAGTTCCACATCGCGGAACGCCTGACCGTGCTCATTCCCTTCCGTTGGCAGTTCATCATAGTATTTCGCGGAAGCCAGTTTCACCGTTTTAAGGTTCGTTTCTGCAGAAGTTCCACCAATAACGAACGCAATATGATACGGAGGACAGGCCGCCGTACCCAGCGTGCGCATCTTCTCAACCAGGTAATTTTTCAGTTTCCCCGGCGTCAGTAACGCTTTGGTTTCCTGATAGAGATACGTCTTGTTTGCCGAACCACCACCTTTGGCGATACAGAGGAATTTGTATTCGTCGCCATCAACGGCATAAAGATCGATCTGCGCTGGCAGATTGGTGCCGGTATTCACTTCTTTATACATATCCAGCGGCGCGTTTTGCGAGTAGCGCAGATTATCTTCGATATAAGTGTTATAGACACCGCGCGCCAGCGCCGCTTCATCACCACCACCGGTCCATACACGCTGCCCTTTTTTACCAACAATAATCGCGGTGCCGGTATCCTGACAGGTTGGCAGAACGCCTTTCGCCGCGATGTCGGAGTTACGCAGGAATTGCAGCGCCACATATTTATCATTTTCGCTGGCCTCCGGGTCACGCAGAATGTCGGCCACCTGTTGTTGGTGCGCCGGACGCAGCATGAACGACGCATCATGAAACGCCTGGCGCGCCAACAGAGTTAACGCTTCGGGTGCGACTTTCAAAATCTCCTGCCCTTCAAATTCAGATACGCTAACGTGTTCGCTGGTTAGCAGGTAATACTCAGTATCATCTTTTTTGAGTGGAAAAGGAGCCTGATAATGAAAGGGTTTGTTTGACATTGTTCTCTCACTTACTGCCTGGTTTGGTTATGCTCTGGGCGGGTGTTCCGTTGCCCTGTTAAAAGCGAGTAACAATATCCTACACACTTTTTTAACAAAAACTGAGACTAGTACGACTTTTTGCGGCTCCAGGTTACTTCCCGTAGGATTCTTGCTTTAATAGTGGGATTAATTTCCACATTAAAACAGGGATTGATCATGCAAAAACTCATTAACTCAGTGCAAAACTATGCCTGGGGCAGCAAAACGGCGTTGACTGAACTTTATGGTATGGAAAATCCGTCCAGCCAGCCGATGGCCGAGCTGTGGATGGGCGCACATCCGAAAAGCAGTTCACGAGTGCAGAATGCCGCCGGAGATATCGTTTCACTGCGTGATGTGATTGAGAGTGATAAATCGACTCTGCTCGGAGAGGCCGTTGCCAAACGCTTTGGCGAACTGCCTTTCCTGTTCAAAGTATTATGCGCAGCACAGCCACTCTCCATTCAGGTTCATCCAAACAAACACAATTCTGAAATCGGTTTTGCCAAAGAAAATGCCGCAGGTATCCCGATGGATGCCGCCGAGCGTAACTATAAAGATCCTAACCACAAGCCGGAGCTGGTTTTTGCGCTGACGCCTTTCCTTGCGATGAACGCGTTTCGTGAATTTTCCGAGATTGTCTCCCTACTCCAGCCGGTCGCAGGTGCACATCCGGCGATTGCTCACTTTTTACAACAGCCTGATGCCGAACGTTTAAGCGAACTGTTCGCCAGCCTGTTGAATATGCAGGGTGAAGAAAAATCCCGCGCGCTGGCGATTTTAAAATCGGCCCTCGATAGCCAGCAGGGTGAACCGTGGCAAACGATTCGTTTAATTTCTGAATTTTACCCGGAAGACAGCGGTCTGTTCTCCCCGCTATTGCTGAATGTGGTGAAATTGAACCCTGACGAAGCGATGTTCCTGTTCGCTGAAACACCGCACGCTTACCTGCAAGGCGTGGCGCTGGAAGTGATGGCAAACTCCGATAACGTGCTGCGTGCGGGTCTGACGCCTAAATACATTGATATTCCGGAACTGGTTGCCAATGTGAAATTCGAAGCCAAACCGGCTAACCAGTTGTTGACCCAGCCGGTGAAACAAGGTGCAGAACTGGACTTCCCGATTCCAGTGGATGATTTTGCCTTCTCGCTGCATGACCTTAGTGATAAAGAAACCACCATTAGCCAGCAGAGTGCCGCCATTTTGTTCTGCGTCGAAGGCGATGCAACGTTGTGGAAAGGTTCTCAGCAGTTACAGCTTAAACCGGGTGAATCAGCGTTTATTGCCGCCAACGAATCACCGGTGACTGTCAAAGGCCACGGCCGTTTAGCGCGTGTTTACAACAAGCTGTAAGAGCTTACTGAAAAAATTAACATCTCTTGCTAAGCTTATTAAAGGCTTATAACACCTTCAGGCGGCCAGTCCGCCTGATTTCATTTTATGGATAATCATTATGAATAAATCGCTGGTAGCGGTAGGCGTCATTGTTGCGCTAGGCGTAGTCTGGACAGGCGGCGCATGGTATACAGGCAAGAAGATTGAAACCCATCTCGAAGACATGGTCGCGCAGGCGAACGCGCAACTCAAACTGACAGCTCCTGAATCCAACCTGGAAGTGAGTTATCAAAACTATCATCGCGGCGTATTCAGCAGCCAGTTGCAACTGTTGGTGAAACCCATTGCCGGGAAAGAAAATCCGTGGATTAAAAGCGGTCAGAGCGTCATCTTCAACGAATCGGTTGATCATGGTCCCTTCCCGCTTGCCCAGCTTAAAAAACTGAACCTGATCCCGTCGATGGCATCAATTCAAACCACGCTGGTTAATAACGAAGTAAGCAAACCACTGTTTGATATGGCAAAAGGTGAAACGCCTTTTGAGATTAACTCGCGCATTGGTTACAGCGGTGATTCCAGTTCCGATATTTCGCTCAAGCCACTGAATTACGAGCAAAAGGATGAAAAAGTCGCCTTTAGCGGCGGCGAGTTCCAGTTAAATGCTGACAGAGACGGCAAAGCCATCTCCCTTTCCGGGGAGGCGCAAAGTGGTCGGATAGACGCAGTTAACGAATACAACCAGAAAGTGCAGTTGACCTTTAATAATCTGAAAACCGACGGTTCCAGCACGCTGGCAAGTTTTGGTGAGCGTGTAGGAAATCAAAAACTGTCACTGGAAAAAATGACCATTTCAGTGGAAGGCAAAGAACTGGCACTGCTGGAAGGCATGGAGATCAGCGGTAAATCGGATCTGGTCAATGACGGTAAAACGATCAATAGCCAACTGGATTACTCGCTAAACAGCCTGAAGGTACAGAATCAGGATCTGGGCAGCGGCAAGCTGACTTTAAAAGTCGGCCAGATTGATGGTGAAGCCTGGCATCAGTTTAGCCAGCAATATAACGCGCAAACTCAGGCGCTGCTGGCACAGCCAGAAATTGCCAACAACCCCGAACTTTATCAGGAGAAAGTGACGGAAGCCTTCTTTAGCGCCCTGCCGCTGATGCTGAAAGGCGATCCGGTGATTACTATCGCGCCGCTAAGCTGGAAAAACAGTCAGGGTGAAAGTGCCCTGAATCTGTCGCTGTTCCTGAAAGATCCGGCAACGACTAAAGAAGCGCCGCAAACGCTGGCGCAGGAAGTAGATCGTTCGGTTAAATCTCTGGATGCGAAACTGACCATTCCGGTGGATATGGCAACTGAGTTTATGACTCAGGTAGCGAAGCTGGAAGGTTATCAGGAAGATCAAGCGAAAAAACTGGCGAAACAGCAAGTTGAAGGTGCATCAGCAATGGGGCAGATGTTCCGTCTGACCACCTTGCAGGACAATACCATCACCACCAGCCTGCAATATGCTAACGGTCAGATAACGTTAAATGGGCAGAAAATGTCGTTAGAAGATTTTGTTGGCATGTTTGCGATGCCAGCTCTTAACGTTCCGGCTGTACCGGCAATTCCGCAGCAGTAATTCACGGCCAAAACGCCGGAGAATTTTCACTCCGGCGTTTTCATCTGAAAACAAACCAGAGATTGCCTGATGCGCTACGCTTATCAGGCCTACCTTTTCCTGCAACACTTTGAATTTATGAGTTTTTGTAGGCTGGATAAGGCGTTTACGCCGCATCCGGCATAAAAAACGCGCACTTTGTCAACAATCTGAAACGCCGGAGATTTTTCTCTCCGGCGTTATTTTTTACTTCAGCATAAAGTCATACTGAATACTCATTTTCACATCCCAGTAATTCAGGCGATCGCCCAGCGTACTGCCATCGCGCTTTTCCCGCCCTTTATCGGCAGCAAGAAAGAAATTCATCCCTTGTAACGGCCCTTCGCTGACCCGATAGTTCATACCACCTAAGATACCCGTGCCTTCAATCCGCACATCTCGTTTACTGGATTCATAGCCGCGAGTCACAATCGGTGCAAATGTCAGCGTAAATTGCGGCGTTAAACGATAGTTGACGCCCAATTGCCAGGACTGCATTCCTTCACGGTTACGATCAAGACTTAATGAAAAGGGATAGCCAATGTCGGTATCCACCACGGCACCATTCATTGCATGGCGCAAATAACCACCACTGCCAAATACGCTTCCCCACGGCGCATTCCAGGTCAATTGTCCACTAACCAACGCCGTTTCATTGGGCTGGCTGGTATTACGACTTAAACCTTCGAGCTGCGCGTAAAAGCCGAGCAACTCCCCTTTCAACGTATAATTCGGGTCGAGCGGTATGCTTTTCTCGAGAATACTTTGTATCTGATTGGAAACATCTTTCTGTACCGATCCCCCCAGAGAATAGCGACTGGTATCATCATGCCAACTGGCGGCTAAAAAAGAACGTGCGCGATGTTTATCGTATTTTCCCGTCTGGCTGTTATACACCCCTTCATCACGAATACCGGTTGTTGAATCAGTCCATAAAAATACTCGTGAACGCCACATTCCCCACAGATCAATATTTGGTGTTAAAGCCCAATAACCTAATGCTCCTTCAGAAACTGTCGGTAATGTACGTTGCGAACTGCCAGCCATTAACGGAATACGATAAGGTAAGCTACCATAACTATAATCCGTCCCGAAGCGACCTAATTTAAGCAGGCTATTTTCACTGGGTTTTATTTTTACTGCCCCCAGGGCAAAGCCAAAACTTTTATCACCATCAAGATACCACCGGGTACTCATATCAGCACGAGCACCTAATTTATAAACATAATACGCCCCGCCTTCAACGCCAATAATATTGGAATAATAACCACTATTGAAATCGAGCAATCCTCCCTGTACCCATGCGTAAATATCTCTTCCCGCGCCAGCACTGGGCTTATCCGCCCTGCGCAATTCGTTTTTCAGTCTGATGCGTAGTCCCGCTTCATCGTCAGCCAGTTGCGCCGCATAAGCAGAGGTAAGGCCAGAGGCAGCCGTCAGGCAAATAACGGCCATGGCCACTATTTTTCTCATAGTTGCACCTTTGATGTTCTGATTATTTTTATTGAATATTAATTAGTGATATCGCTGATTAATTGCTGCTGCACTTTTTTACGATTATCAATTTCAACCACGATTTCTTTGAATTTTTTATCCGTGAGCGGATAAAACCAGATAATAACGAATGCCAGTAGCATAAATCCGCAAGGTACTAAGGCAATTGATGTGCGGATGCCCATAATAACTTCCGGCGTTTGCACCTGATTGGCGATATATCCGCTTAACCCCAAAATAAAGGCAGGAATTGAACCTCCGATTGCCTGACCGCATTTACGGGTAAATGAGAATAGTGAATAGGTGAGCCCTTCAATTCGCACGCCGGTCAGGTATTCACCGTATTCTACGGTATCAGCTTCCAGCGCCCACATCACGGTCATGGTAACGCCCTGACCAATTGAAGCGATGGCCAACGCAACCAACGCCACCGGCAGTGACCAGACGGAAACCCAGAAGAACAGCAGATAACCGCAGGTTCCCAGCAAAGCGCCAATCAGGAAGGTATTCTTTTTACCGATCCTCGCGACCATCCCCGGCACCAGCGGTGCCGATGCCACAGTACCAACCAGGTTTTGCACCAGTACCAGCACAGTGAACAGCCCGGTATCATTTAACACATAGCGCACGTAGAACAACGACGAGGCGCTGACCGCAAAGGTCGAAATCAGCACACACAGCGCACCGATGCACAACATAAACAGCGGGCGATTCCGTTTCAGGGTTTGCAGACTGATATTCAATGACGGCTGCGCAACGATACGTACCACATTCTCACGCGTCGATTTGAAGCAGATGAAGTAAAGCACCATTCCGGCAATCGCCAGCACAATTGTCCAGAAATGGTATACCGACACCATCTCTTCCGGGCTGGAGTTCTTAATGCTCGGTCCTATCAGAAATGCCAGGCAGACAAAGGTCAATGAAGCGGCAATCCCACGAGCCGCGCCCAGACGGGCGCGGGATTGTGGTTGTTGGGTCATCGCGGTAGCAAGTGAACCATAAGGAATATTCACCAGGCTGTAGCAAAGCCCGAGGCCCATGTAGGTCAAATATGCATACACCACTTTGCTACCATGGCTCCAGTCGGTCGGCACCCAGAATACCAGCACGCTGAAGATCATTAACGGCGCAGTACCGAAGAGTAAAAACGGGCGGAATTTTCCCCAGCGGGTATTCACACTGTCCACCACTCGTCCGGCAAAGACGTCGGCGAAGGCATCGAATACCCGCACCAGTAACAGCATGGTGCCCGCCGCAGCGGCACCGACGCCAGCGACGTCGGTGTAGTAACTCAACAGGAAGAGCGCCCCCATTGCGAAGGCGAAGTTATTGGCGACGTCACCGAGGCTGTAGCCGACGATGGTGCGCCAGGAGAGTTGTTGATTCATTGTTTGCCTCCCTGCTGCGGTTTTTCACCGAAGTTCATGCCAGTCCAGCGTTTTTGCAGCAGAAAAGCCGCCGACTTCGGTTTGCGGTCGCGAGTGAAGATCCCTTTCTTGTTACCGCCAACGCGCAATATGCCTTGCGAGGTCGCAAAATCGGCGAAATTCCATACCTGTTCACCGACGACGGCGCTGACGCGATCAAAGACGCGGTGATACATATCCAGCCATGCACACTGATACTCTTCACTCCACATGTCGGTGTACATTGAGTGCAGCCCGGCTAACGTATCCACGCCGTATTCGGTGATGATAATCGGCTGATGCAGTTTCTCCTGCCAGGCCAGAAGTTCTTTTTCCAGTACCTTCTCTGCCGTTTCCAAATCGCCGCTTTGGACATACCATCCGTAATAACGGTTCAGGCACAGCACATCAAAGAGATCGCTGATGGTATCGGTGTGAGCGTCGCAGAACATTACATTGACGCAGGTGATCGGACGCGTCGGGTCGAGTTTACGCGTTGCTTCCGCCAGTGGCGCGAAATATTCCCGTGCACCTTGCGGACGGGTATCCGGTTCGTTGGCAATACTCCACATCACCACGCTTGGGTGGTTTTTGTCACGCGCTATCAGCTCTTTAATCGCCTGTAAGTGCGCTTGCTGAGTTTCCCCGTTGACTGCCTCTTCGCTGTACAGTTCTTTCGGCTTGTTGCCCGCTTCGAAACCAATGCCTAAAGAGAGGTTAAAGCCGACAGCAGCAGTTTCATCAATCACCACGATGCCATGTTCATCTGCCCAGTCGAGCATCTCTTCAGCGTAAGGGTAATGCGAGGTACGGTAGGAGTTGGCCCCAATCCAGTCCATTAATGCGTGGTCGTGCACCATCAGCACGTTATCGAATCCTTTGCCACGCAAGTCCGCATCTTCATGACGACCAAAGCCAGTAAAGTAGAACGGTTTGTGGTTAATCAGGAACTGTTCGCCCTTCACTGCCACTGACCGGATGCCGACGCGAAGCGGGTAGATATCACACTCTGTCTGGCTTTTGGCTGTGACGCACAGTTCATAGAGATAACCTTCACCCGGTTGCCAGAGGTGCGGATTCACCACTTGCAAAGTCCCGCTAGTGCCTTGTCCAGTTGCAACCACCTGTTGATCCGCATCACGCAGTTCAACGCTGACATCACCATTGGCCACCACCTGCCAGTCAACAGACGCGTGGTTACAGTCTTGCGCGACATGCGTCACCACGGTGATATCGTCCACCCAGGTGTTCGGCGTGGTGTAGAGCATTACGCTGCGATGGATCCCGGCATAGTTAAAGAAATCATGGAAGTAAGACTGCTTTTTCTTGCCGTTTTCGTCGGTAATCACCATTCCCGGCGGGATAGTCTGCCAGTTCAGTTCGTTGTTCACACAAACGGTGATACGTACACTTTTCCCGGCAATAACATACGGCGTGACATCGGCTTCAAATGGCGTATAGCCGCCCTGATGCTCCATCACTTCCTGATTATTGACCCACACTTTGCCGTAATGAGTGACCGCATCGAAACGCAGCACGATACGCTGGCCTGCCCAACCTTTCGGTATAAAGACTTCGCGCTGATACCAGACGTTGCCCGCATAATTACGAATATCTGCATCGGCGAACTGATCGTTAAAACTGCCTGGCACAGCAATTGCCCGGCTTTCTTGTAACGCGCTTTCCCACCAACGCTGATCAATTCCACAGTTTTCGCGATCCAGACTGAATGCCCACAGGCCGTCGAGTTTTTTGATTTCACGGGTTGGGGTTTCTACAGGACGTAACATAAGGGACTCCTCATTAAGATAATAATACTGGTCAACCTTTAATCTGATTGGTTAACCAATTCTGTGTTGCACACAGTTATCTGTGAGAAACCCATGGAAGAGAAATGGAAATAAAAAGAACTGACACCGCGATCAAAAAACCAAAAACTGCAATACCCACAGCGTGATATAGATCGCATTAATCTTTAAAACAGCGTTGACAGAAGCCATAAAATAAGCAACCGAACGTTCGTTCGAGCGTATTGGGAACGATAAACTCTCATGACATATGGCTACAGTGAATATTTTGGGGGGAATTCTCCGAAGCCGGGAAGGATAATTTTTGCACAGAGAAATTACGATATGAAACGCGGGCACAGTTATCACCAGCCCGCCGAAAAAGAGAGAGAATCAGGATGCGGTTAAGATACCGCCAATCATCGCGCGTAATCCCTGAGCAAACGACGCTTCACGCGCCAGGTCTTCCGCTTCGATATCGGCCAGTACACCGTAGGTCAGATCCAGCAGTAAACGTGAAGTCATTGCCGTGTTGATGTCTGGGCTTATCTCGCCTTTTTGCTGGGCATCACGCATCCGCTGGGCAACAAATTCCGTGATCGTCATATGCTTATTTTTAAGCATGGCGGCGACCTGTGGGTTACGCATCCCTTCCGCCATAATTTCAACCACCAGCGCCCGTTGTCCAAAGGCTTCATGGGTGAGAGAGACAATGGACTCGACCATATAGTCAACGAAATGAATCCCTTCAATCGGTTCCCGGAAACGGGCCAGCGCCCTCTCCTGGTCCTGTAAGATAATCGCCTGAATCAAGGCTTCTTTGGAGATGAAATGGTGATAGAGCGTCCCGGGACTAATGGCGCAAGATTTACAGATGGCTTTCATCGAGGCACTGTGAAATCCATTTTCTGAAAAAATCTCTCTGGCAGCATTGAGGATCCGGGTCCGTGTCGGTTGTGCTTCAGTCTGCATGTTATCCATCATTAAACCATTATAGTTAGCGTGAATAACTAGTTTACCGCGTTGTCAGGTGAGCGCCTATCATTGCTGTTGAATAGTGCGAAGGCACACTCTATTCGTATACTTTTCACTCTGAAATTGGTTAACCAATAGCCGTGATTTGGCTGCCAGTTATTTAGCAGAGACGTTGATGAGTTTATCCCGGTAAACAACACGCACGGTTGTTTACCGGTCCGTTAGTGTATTAATTGAGCTCCTGTACCCCACCACCGGAGACGGTGAGAATTTGTCCGCTTACCCAGCTCGCAGCAGGCGAGCAAAGGAACAGCGCTGCGTTAGCAATATCTTGCGGTTGGCCCAGACGTCTGATCGGCGTGTGCTGTAACATTTTTTGTTCAATTTCTGGTGTAATAACGGATTTCAGGGCATCGGTTAATATTGCCCCCGGCGCAATGCCATTTACCCGAATATTTTTTTCACCCAGGTCAAACGCCATATTTCTGACCAGATGACTGGCCGCAGCTTTAGATGATGCATAGGAAGTCATGTTTATATTTTTATTTTCTGCCGCCATAGAAGTGATGGTCAGAATAACGCCACCGCCATTTTTTTCCATTTCTGGCGCAACAAGTTGTGACAGATGGAAAAAAGAAAACACATTCAGTTCATAAGCACGGCGAAAATCCGCCATTGGCATATCAAACGGTTTAGGTCCACCGCCACCGGCGTTGTTAACCAGAATATCAACTTTACCCAGCTTACTGATAGCAAAGTCTGCCAGTGCAGAGAGTTCCTGTTCGGAAGTAATATCACAACGGCAGGCAAATGCCTGACCACCCAGTTGTTGAATTTCGTCTACAACATGGTTAGCTGCGTCGGCGTTAATATCACTGACCACCACAGATGCGCCAGCTGTCGCGAATGTAATGGCGATTTCTTTACCAATACCTGCACCCGCACCTGTGATGATGGCGCATTTTCCGTCGAGTCTCAGGTTGTCAGAATTAAACACATAAACCTCCTGTGAACTTCAGTAAAAATAAAAGGCACCGCCTGTGTGCCACATTTTTATCATTAACCTTGAGGAAAGGACACTACCAGGTATAGCAGATAAAGAGAGGATTATTTCGCCGCAATGAGCCGGGCGGGAATAATAAGATTGCGTGAATGCGTCTCTTCATGGGTGATTTTTTGCATCATGCGATCCGCAAGTGTGATACCAAGTTCCCGCGCTGGCGTGCTGGCCCAGGTAACAGGTATATCATCAAGGGTGGTTGGTGTCGCATCGGTAAATGCCGCCAGCGAAACCTGTTGCTCAAAGTAACGATCGACTCCGCTTTCCCCGCTTTGCCGCCCTGCTTTCAGCAAACCAAACCATGCCCCCATCGCAATAGTTTCGTTATAGCAAACCACGGCACTGATGGTCGGGTTATGGCGTAAAAGCACCGTGATAGCTTCCGCGGCTTGCTTCTGGCTGGAAGTGCACTCCAGCACCCAATTGCTGTGAAACGGCAGGCCAAATTTTAGTAGAGTTGCACAATAGCCCCCCACCCGTTCTGCACGGGTTAATGAGGAACTTTGCCCTCCCAGCCAGGCGATCCGCTGATGCCCATTGCGAATGAGATGCTCCGTCAACAACTGTGCAGCCTGCATGTTGTCCGGGCGAACCGTATCAACATCATCAAGATAACTGGCACGGGAAGCGAAAATCACCGGGATACCTTTTTCTTCTGCCATCCGTCGCAGGTCATCGCTGCTTCCTGCAGCCCCGGCAATTACCACACCATCGACACCCTGATTCAGTAACAGTGAAAACCGCTGTGCCAGCTGCTCGCCGTCTTTACCGCCGTGAAGCAAAAAAACCATCCGTCCCTGCGCTTCCAGAGCTTCCGTCAATCCGGCCGTCAATTCGGCGTAAAACGGCGCAGATAAATCACGGACGATCAAACCAATGACGCCGCTTTGCCCGCCGCGCAGCGCCGACGCCTGGCGATTGCGCACAAATCCCAGCTCTTCAATGGCGGCGTTAACGCGTTCTCCTGTGGCGGTAGAGATTCGCCCTTTGCCACTAAGCACCAGCGAAACGGTACTTACCGACACGCCCGCAGCCAGCGCAACATCATGAATGGTTATTTTTTTGGCGGTAGCCATGCAGATGACCTACTCCCTGATTATGTGACAGGTAAAACGTTTTACCTTTTATTTATCTTATACCCGCTATTATCGTTGCGTAATGTGATTTATGCCTCACTAAAATTTGATAAAACGTTTTATCTTCTCGCGCAATTTACTGAATCCAGATTGTTCTCTACGAGGAGTCGTTTTATGACGGCGAAAACAGCACCGAAAGTCACGCTGTGGGAGTTCTTCCAGCAGTTAGGCAAAACCTTCATGTTACCCGTGGCATTATTGTCGTTCTGCGGCATTATGCTCGGCATTGGTAGTTCCCTTAGTAGCCACGATGTCATCACCCTGCTCCCGGTCCTGGGCAACCCCGTGTTGCAGGCTATCTTTACCTGGATGAGTAAGATTGGCTCGTTTGCTTTTAGTTTCCTGCCAGTCATGTTCTGTATCGCCATCCCGCTGGGTCTGGCACGCGAAAACAAAGGCGTAGCGGCATTCGCTGGCTTCGTCGGTTATGCGGTAATGAACCTCGCGGTAAACTTCTGGTTAACCAATAAAGGCATTCTGCCAACCACAGACGCCGCCGTTCTGAAAGCCAATAACATACAGAGCATTCTTGGGATCCAGTCGATCGATACCGGGATCCTCGGTGCGGTGATCGCCGGTATTATCGTCTGGATGCTGCATGAGCGATTCCATAATATCCGCCTGCCGGATGCGCTGGCATTCTTCGGCGGTACGCGCTTTGTACCAATTATCTCCTCGCTGGTGATGGGCCTTGTCGGCCTGGTGATTCCATTAGTCTGGCCGATTTTCGCCATGGGTATTAGCGGCTTAGGCCATATGATCAATAGCGCGGGTGATCTCGGACCGATGCTGTTTGGTACCGGTGAACGTCTGCTGTTGCCGTTTGGTCTGCATCACATTCTGGTGGCATTAATTCGCTTTACCGACGCAGGTGGCACGCAGGAAGTCTGCGGTCAAACCGTCAGCGGCGCACTGACCATCTTCCAGGCGCAATTGAGTTGCCCGACCACTCACGGTTTTTCTGAAAGCGCCACGCGTTTCCTTTCGCAAGGCAAAATGCCTGCGTTTCTCGGCGGTCTGCCAGGTGCAGCGTTAGCTATGTATCACTGCGCGCGCCCGGAAAATCGCCATAAAATTAAAGGTCTGCTGATTTCTGGCCTGATCGCCTGTGTCGTTGGCGGCACTACCGAACCGCTGGAATTCCTGTTCCTGTTCGTAGCGCCAGTTCTGTATGTCATCCACGCGCTGTTAACCGGCCTCGGCTTCACCGTCATGTCTGTGCTCGGCGTCACCATCGGTAATACCGACGGTAATATCATCGACTTCGTGGTGTTCGGTATTTTGCATGGTCTGTCAACCAAGTGGTACATGGTGCCAGTGGTGGCGGCAATCTGGTTTGTCGTTTACTACATCATCTTCCGTTTCGCTATCACCCGCTTCAATCTGAAAACCCCGGGGCGCGATAGCGAAGTGGCCAGTTCAATCGAAAAAGCCGTTGCCGGTGCGCCGGGTAAATCAGGCTACAACGTTCCGGCAATCCTCGAAGCATTAGGCGGTGCCGACAATATTGTCAGCCTCGATAACTGCATTACCCGTCTGCGTTTGTCTGTGAAAGATATGTCGCTTGTTAATGTGCAGGCACTGAAGGACAATCGGGCAATTGGCGTAGTACAACTTAATCAACATAACCTGCAGGTTGTTATCGGGCCACAAGTTCAGTCAGTAAAAGATGAAATGGCCGGTCTGATGCATACTGTCCAGGCATAAGGATAAGATATGTTCGATTTTTCAAAGGTCGTGGATCGTCATGGCACATGGTGCACGCAGTGGGATTATGTCGCTGACCGTTTCGGCACTGCTGACCTGTTACCGTTCACGATTTCAGACATGGATTTTGCCACTGCCCCCTGCATTATCGAGGCGCTGAATCAGCGCCTGATGCACGGCGTATTTGGCTACAGCCGCTGGAAAAACGATGAGTTTCTCGCGGCTATTGCCCACTGGTTTTCCACCCAGCATTACACCGCCATCGATCCTCAGTCGGTGGTGTATGGCCCTTCTGTTATCTATATGGTTTCAGAACTGATTCGTCAGTGGTCTGAAACAGGTGAAGGCGTGGTGATCCACACGCCCGCCTATGACGCATTTTACAAGGCCATTGAAGGTAACCAGCGCACAGTAATGCCCGTTGCTTTAGAGAAGCAGGCTGACGGCTGGTTTTGCGATATGGGCAAGCTGGAAGCCGTGTTGGCGAAACCAGAATGTAAAATTATGCTCCTGTGTAGCCCACAGAATCCTACCGGGAAAGTGTGGACGTGCGATGAGCTGGAGATCATGGCTGACCTGTGCGAGCGTCATGGTGTGCGGGTTATTTCCGATGAAATCCATATGGATATGGTTTGGGGCGAGCAGCCGCATATTCCCTGGAGTAATGTGGCGCGGGGAGACTGGGCGTTGCTGACGTCGGGATCGAAAAGTTTCAATATTCCCGCGCTGACCGGTGCTTATGGGATTATAGAAAATAGCAGTAGCCGCGATGCCTATTTATCGGCACTGAAAGGCCGTGATGGGCTTTCTTCCCCTTCGGTACTGGCGTTAACTGCCCATATCGCCGCCTATCAGAAAGGTGCACCGTGGCTGGATGCCTTACGCGTCTATCTGAAAGATAACCTGACGTATATCGCAGATAAAATGAACGCCGCGTTTCCTGAACTCAACTGGCAGATCCCGCAATCCACTTATCTGGCTTGGCTTGATCTACGTCCGTTGAATATTGACGACAACGCGTTGCAAAAAGCGCTTATCGAGCAAGAAAAAGTCGCGATCATGCCGGGGTATACCTACGGTGAAGAAGGTCGTGGTTTTGTCCGACTCAATGCCGGCTGCCCACGTTCGAAACTGGAAAAAGGTGTGGCTGGATTAATTAACGCCATCCGCGCTGTTCGTTAACCCCAATTGCGCAACGTAAAAAATCGTTGCGCAATCGTGGATTTTTACCCTGCTTTGTTTTTATAATGGTGCGCACTTTTATATCCAGAAAAAGAGTGCGACCATGATTGATACCACCCTGCCATTAACTGATATCCATCGCCACCTTGATGGCAACATTCGTCCCCAGACCATTCTTGAACTTGGCCGCCAGTATAATATCTCGCTTCCTGCACAATCCCTGGAAACACTGATTCCCCACGTTCAGGTCATTGCCAACGAACCCGATCTGGTGAGCTTTCTGACCAAACTTGACTGGGGCGTTAAAGTTCTCGCCTCTCTTGATGCCTGTCGCCGCGTGGCATTTGAAAACATTGAAGATGCAGCCCGTCACGGCCTGCACTATGTCGAGCTGCGTTTTTCACCAGGCTACATGGCAATGGCACATCAGCTGCCTGTAGCGGGTGTTGTCGAAGCGGTGATCGATGGCGTACGTGAAGGTTGCCGCACCTTTGGTGTGCAGGCGAAGCTTATCGGCATTATGAGCCGGACCTTCGGCGAAGCCGCCTGTCAGCAAGAGCTGGAGGCCTTTTTAGCCCACCGTGACCAGATTACCGCACTTGATTTAGCCGGTGATGAACTTGGTTTCCCGGGAAGTCTGTTCCTTTCTCACTTCAACCGCGCGCGTGATGCGGGCTGGCATATTACCGTCCATGCAGGCGAAGCTGCCGGGCCGGAAAGCATCTGGCAGGCGATTCGTGAACTGGGTGCGGAGCGTATTGGACATGGCGTAAAAGCCATTGAAGATCGGGCGCTGATGGATTTTCTCGCCGAGCAACAAATTGGTATTGAATCCTGTCTGACCTCCAATATTCAGACCAGCACCGTAGCAGAGCTGGCTGCACATCCGCTGAAAACGTTCCTTGAGCATGGCATTCGTGCCAGCATTAACACTGACGATCCCGGCGTACAGGGAGTGGATATCATTCACGAATATACCGTTGCCGCGCCAGCTGCTGGGTTATCCCGCGAGCAAATCCGCCAGGCACAGATTAATGGTCTGGAAATGGCTTTCCTCAGCGCTGAGGAAAAACGCGCACTGCGAGAAAAAGTCGCCGCGAAGTAACAAAATGGATGGTGCAAATGCACCATCCATTTTTCATGCAAGGCACAAAGTCGCGCGATGTTTGGCGGATTCGATGCCCAGCTCAATCAACTCCATTACCTGGATTGCCTGGCTTGCCGGAACCGGATTTTCACCATCGCCATTTAACGCATCACGAATAGCCGCATAGTAAGCCGGATAATTCCCAGGCACCGTCAACAGCGTTTCTTCGACACGTTCCTCACCTTCCACGCGGGTAAGTACGCCATCACGCATATCGTAGCCCCAGTCTTCCTGCGGTAGACGCTCGCCATTTTTCAGACGTTCTTCCTGTGGATCGAGGCCATATTTCACATAACTGCCTCGGGATCCATGCACGATATACCGTGCTGACTCAGCGGCTGCCAGCATGGTACCGTGTAAAATGACTCGCCGCTGTGGATAGGACAAGATGGCGTGGAAATAATCGGTCGACTGCGCTCCGGGCCGTAACTGTGCCAAATCTACCGTCATGCTGACCGGTAAACCAAAAAGCGTAATGGCCTGATCAAGAAGATGTGGTGCTAAATCGTACCAGATACCGCTGCCTGGGCCGCCCTGTTCACGCCAACGATCGCGCACCTGCGGACGGAAGCGGTCAAAATGAGACTCAAAGTAAGCAACTTCACCCAGCACGCCTTCCGCGAGTAAACCTTTTAGCGTCAAGAAATCGCTATCCCAGCGACGGTTATGGAATACAGACAGCACACGCCCCAGGCTTTTTGCCAGCGCATCCAGCTCTCGCGCTTGTGACAGTGTCACGGTAAAGGGTTTATCAACGACCACATGTTTACCCGCCTCAAGCGCCGCTTTGGCTAACGGGAAATGGGTATCGTTGGGTGTAGGAATGACAATCAGGTCTATGTTGGGATCG
This sequence comes from Escherichia sp. XD33, assembly GCF_019375075.1. NCBI lineage: Bacteria > Pseudomonadati > Pseudomonadota > Gammaproteobacteria > Enterobacterales > Enterobacteriaceae > Escherichia > Escherichia sp. XD33. The sequence continues at coordinate 140,952 of NZ_JAENDM010000002.1, read as the reverse complement.
TTAAACAGATGCTTCGGCTCAGAGACAACCGTAACCGTTGGCCAGTCGGCTTTTACTTTTGTTTCATCACTGCTGGAGATTACCGCCAGTTCCAGCCCGGGCGTGCCCGCAATCAGGGGCGCATGGAAGGTTTTGCTCGCATAACCATACCCAATCAACCCAACACGGATGTTGTCGCTCATGTCATTGCCTCTCATTGAAGTATGATGGCTATTTGACACTATCCTTTACCCACGCTCAACAGTTTAATAACCTGCCAGCAATAAGGGATGTTGTTTAACTCAAGTCAAAAAAATAGCGAATTTTCCAACGACAAAAGCTAAATATCGCAAAAACCTCAGTAAAAATCTTGCTGGAGCTATTATTGCTAAGTAACATTTACCCCCTGAAGTTAATGGATCAATCAAGAGAGATGTGGGCTGTAATGAATCGTCTTATTGAATTAACAGGTTGGATCGTTCTTGTCGTTTCAGTCATTCTTCTTGGCGTGGCGAGTCACATTGACAACTATCAGCCACCTGAACAGAGTGCTTCGGTACAACACAAGTAAGCTCTGCACTTGTGGAGCGACATGCTGCCCGTCCGGGTGCATGTTTTCACTTGTCGGATATTAAACCAGGAATTTATTATCTTGTTCGATGTTGTTGGTGATTGTCAGGGATAGTAAAGCGCGTTACTCTTTTCAGAGCAGTTTTTCATCCCTGAATATTTGCCATCAGCGCATTCTTATTATTGTAATAACACAAGCGTTCACTTTTGGTGAAATTTTATCATCACTAATAATACCTACCCCTTTGGTATTAATTATTTTATGGACCTTTTATGACTGTTCAGGACTACTTATTAAAATTTCGCAAAATCAGTTCACTCGAAAGTCTGGAAAAACTCTACGACCATCTTAATTACACCCTGACGGACGATCAGGAACTGATCAATATGTATCGTGCTGCCGATCACCGTCGCGCAGAGCTGGTTTCTGGCGGGCGTTTGTTTGACCTCGGCCAGGTACCGAAGTCCGTCTGGCACTATGTCCAATAAAGAAAGTAGCGATCGGTTATAAAAGCCTTATAATAACGCCCCTAAAATTAGATTTGCCTGTTTGCGTCGCTATTCTGGAGAACCTATGACCACCACAACGCCACAACGTATTGGAGGCTGGTTGCTTGGCCCGTTGGCCTGGCTTTTAGTCGCTCTGTTGAGTACGACGCTGGCGTTGTTGCTGTATACCGCTGCGTTATCTTCTCCGCAAACATTTCAAACGCTCGGCGGACAAGCACTGACGACACAAATCTTATGGGGCGTTTCTTTTATTACCGCTATCGCCATGTGGTATTACACACTGTGGTTGACCATCGCTTTCTTTAAACGTCGGCGTTGTGTTCCTAAACACTATATTATCTGGCTGCTTATTTCCGTATTGCTGGCAGTAAAAGCATTCGCTTTTTCACCCGTGGAAGATGGCATAGCCGTTCGCCAGTTGCTGTTTACTTTGTTGGCAACCGCATTGATCGTCCCCTATTTCAAACGCTCGTCGCGGGTAAAAGCGACGTTTGTGAATCCGTAATAACCTTACAGTTAACCTGTTGTCGCCTGCTCTGGATTAACGGATAATAGGCGGCTTTTTTATTTCAGGCCGAAAAATGACTGACTACCTGTTACTGTTTGTCGGAACTGTACTGGTCAATAACTTTGTACTGGTCAAGTTTCTCGGTCTCTGTCCGTTTATGGGGGTTTCCAAAAAACTGGAAACCGCGATGGGCATGGGGCTGGCAACAACGTTTGTGATGACGCTGGCGTCTATTTGCGCCTGGCTTATCGATACGTGGATTTTGATCCCACTTAATCTGATTTACCTGCGCACCCTGGCATTTATTCTGGTGATTGCTGTGGTCGTGCAGTTCACCGAGATGGTGGTGCGCAAAACCAGCCCGGTGCTTTACCGTCTGCTGGGGATTTTTTTGCCGCTTATCACCACCAACTGTGCAGTGCTCGGCGTGGCGTTGCTGAATATCAATCTCGGGCACAATTTCTTGCAGTCGGCGCTGTACGGTTTTTCCGCCGCTGTCGGTTTCTCGCTGGTGATGGTGCTCTTCGCCGCCATCCGCGAACGCCTTGCTGTGGCTGATGTCCCGGCACCTTTTCGCGGTAATGCCATTGCGTTAATTACCGCAGGTCTTATGTCTCTGGCCTTTATGGGCTTTAGTGGTTTGGTGAAGTTGTAATGAATGCTATCTGGATTGCCGTTGCCGCCGTGAGCCTGCTGGGCCTGGCGTTTGGCGCCATTCTGGGTTATGCCTCCCGCCGTTTTGCGGTGGAAGACGATCCGGTCGTTGAGAAAATTGACGAAATCTTACCGCAGAGCCAGTGTGGTCAGTGCGGTTATCCCGGCTGTCGCCCCTACGCGGAAGCCATCAGCTGTAACGGTGAAAAAATCAACCGTTGCGCCCCAGGTGGCGAAGCTGTGATGCTAAAAATTGCCGAGTTGCTTAATGTCGAGCCGCAGCCGCTGGATGGCGAAGCGCAAGAGATAACGCCTGCGCGGATGGTGGCGGTTATTGATGAAAATAACTGTATTGGCTGCACTAAATGTATTCAGGCGTGTCCGGTAGACGCCATCGTTGGCGCTACCCGTGCCATGCATACGGTAATGAGTGATCTCTGTACGGGCTGCAATTTATGTGTTGATCCGTGCCCGACGCACTGCATCTCGTTGCAACCGGTCGCAGAAACACCTGACTCCTGGAAATGGGATCTGAACACCATTCCCGTGCGTATCATTCCCGTGGAACACCATGCTTAAGTTATTCTCTGCATTCAGAAAAAATAAAATCTGGGATTTCAACGGCGGCATCCATCCACCGGAGATGAAAACCCAGTCCAACGGTACACCCCTGCGCCAGGTACCCCTGGCGCAGCGTTTTGTTATTCCACTGAAACAGCATATTGGCGCTGAAGGTGAGTTGTGCGTTAGCGTCGGCGATAAAGTATTGCGCGGCCAGCCGCTTACCCGTGGTCGCGGCAAAATGCTGCCTGTTCACGCGCCCACCTCGGGTACCGTTACGGCTATTGCGCCCCACTCTACGGCTCATCCTTCAGCTTTAGCTGAATTAAGCGTGATTATTGATGCCGATGGTGAAGACTGCTGGATCCCGCGCGACGGCTGGGCCGATTATCGCACTCGCAGTCGCGAAGAGTTAATCGAGCGCATACATCAGTTTGGTGTTGCCGGGCTGGGCGGTGCAGGATTCCCAACAGGCGTTAAATTGCAGGGTGGCGGAGATAAGATTGAAACGTTGATTATCAACGCGGCTGAGTGCGAGCCGTACATTACCGCCGATGACCGTTTGATGCAGGATTGCGCGGCTCAGGTCGTAGAGGGTATTCGCATTCTTGCGCATATTCTGCAGCCACGCGAAATTCTTATCGGCATTGAAGATAACAAACCGCAGGCGATTTCCATGCTGCGCGCGGTGCTGGCGGACTCTAACGATATTTCTCTGCGGGTGATTCCAACCAAATATCCTTCTGGCGGTGCTAAACAATTAACCTACATTCTGACCGGGAAGCAGGTTCCACATGGCGGGCGTTCATCCGATATCGGCGTATTAATGCAAAACGTCGGCACTGCTTATGCAGTGAAACGTGCCGTTATTGATGGCGAGCCGATTACCGAGCGTGTTGTAACCCTGACTGGCGAAGCAATCGCTCGCCCGGGCAACGTCTGGGCACGGCTGGGGACGCCAGTGCGTCATTTATTGAATGATGCCGGATTCTGCCCCTCTGCCGATCAAATGGTGATTATGGGTGGCCCGCTAATGGGCTTTACCTTGCCATGGCTGGATGTCCCGGTCGTAAAGATTACCAACTGTCTGTTGGCTCCCTCTGCCAATGAACTTGGCGAACCACAGGAAGAACAAAGCTGCATCCGGTGTAGCGCCTGTGCTGACGCCTGCCCTGCGGATCTTTTGCCGCAACAGTTGTACTGGTTCAGCAAAGGTCAGCAACACGATAAAGCTACCACGCATAACATTGCTGATTGCATTGAATGTGGGGCTTGCGCGTGGGTTTGCCCGAGCAATATTCCCCTGGTGCAATATTTCCGTCAGGAAAAAGCTGAAATTGCGGCTATTCGTCAGGAAGAAAAGCGCGCCGCAGAAGCCAAAGCGCGTTTCGAAGCGCGCCAGGCTCGTCTGGAGCGCGAAAAAGCGGCTCGCCTTGAACGACATAAGAGCGCAGCCGTTCAACCTGCAGCCAAAGATAAAGATGCGATTGCTGCCGCTCTGGCGCGGGTGAAAGAGAAACAGGCCCAGGCTACACAGCCTATTGTGATTAAAGCGGGCGAACGCCCGGATAACAGTGCAATTATTGCAGCACGGGAAGCCCGTAAAGCGCAAGCCAGAGCGAAACAGGCAGAACTGCAGCAAACTAACGACGCAGCAACCGTTGCTGATCCACGTAAAACTGCCGTTGAAGCAGCTATCGCCCGCGCCAAAGCGCGCAAGCTGGAACAGCAACAGGCTAATGCGGAACCAGAAGAACAGGTCGATCCGCGCAAAGCCGCCGTCGAAGCCGCTATTGCCCGTGCCAAAGCACGCAAGCTGGAACAGCAACAGGCTAATGCCGAGCCAGAACAACAGGTCGATCCGCGCAAAGCCGCCGTCGAAGCCGCTATTGCCCGAGCCAAAGCGCGCAAACGGGAACAGCAACCGGCTAATGCGGAGCCAGAAGAACAGGTTGATCCGCGCAAAGCTGCCGTCGAAGCGGCTATTGCACGCGCCAAAGCACGCAAGCTGGAACAGCAACAGGCTAATGCGGTACCAGAAGAACAGGTTGATCCGCGCAAAGCGGCAGTTGCCGCGGCTATTGCCCGCGCTCAGGCCAAAAAAGCCGCCCAGCAGAAGGTTGTAAACGAGGACTAAATGGTATTCAGAATAGCTAGCTCCCCTTATACCCATAACCAGCGCCAGACATCGCGCATTATGCTGTTGGTGTTGCTCGCAGCCGTGCCAGGAATCGCAGCGCAACTGTGGTTTTTTGGTTGGGGTACTCTCGTTCAGATCCTGTTGGCATCGGTTAGTGCTCTGTTAGCCGAAGCTCTCGTACTCAAACTACGCAAGCAGTCGGTAGCCGCAACGTTGAAAGATAACTCAGCATTGCTGACAGGCTTATTGCTGGCGGTAAGTATTCCCCCCCTCGCGCCATGGTGGATGGTCGTGCTGGGTACGGTGTTTGCGGTGATCATCGCTAAACAGTTGTATGGCGGTCTGGGGCAAAACCCGTTTAATCCGGCAATGATTGGTTATGTGGTCTTACTGATCTCCTTCCCTGTGCAGATGACCAGCTGGTTACCGCCACATGAAATTGCGGTCAACATCCCTGGTTTTATCGACGCCATACAGGTTATTTTCAGCGGACATACCGCCAGTGGTGGTGATATGAACACACTACGCTTAGGTATTGATGGCATTAGTCAGGCGACACCGCTGGATACATTTAAAACCTCTGTCCGTGCCGGTCATTCGGTTGAACAGATTATGCAATATCCGATCTACAGCGGTATTCTGGCGGGCGCTGGTTGGCAATGGGTAAATCTCGCCTGGCTGGCTGGCGGCCTGTGGTTGCTATGGCAGAAAGCGATTCGCTGGCATATTCCCCTCAGCTTCTTAGTAACGCTGGCGTTATGCGCAACGTTGGGCTGGTTGTTCTCACCAGAAACACTGGCAGCACCGCAAATTCATCTGCTGTCTGGTGCGACCATGCTCGGCGCATTCTTTATTTTGACTGACCCGGTTACCGCTTCTACGACCAATCGTGGTCGTCTTATTTTCGGCGCGCTGGCGGGCTTATTAGTCTGGTTGATCCGCAGTTTCGGCGGCTATCCTGACGGCGTGGCTTTTGCCGTCCTGCTGGCGAACATCACGGTTCCTCTGATCGATTACTACACGCGTCCGCGCGTCTACGGCCATCGCAAAGGGTAAACCATGCTGAAAACTATCCGAAAACACGGCATTACGTTGGCGCTATTTGCAGCGGGTTCAACAGGGTTAACTGCGGCCATCAACCAGATGACCAAAACGACGATTGCTGAACAGGCCAGTCTGCAACAAAAGGCGTTATTTGATCAGGTGCTGCCAGCCGAACGCTATAACAATGCGCTGGCACAGAGTTGCTATCTGGTAACTGCGCCAGAGTTAGGTAAAGGTGAGCATCGGGTTTACATCGCCAAACAGAATGACAAACCGGTAGCCGCCGTTCTGGAAACAACCGCGCCAGATGGCTATTCCGGTGCGATTCAGCTGCTGGTGGGAGCCGATTTTAACGGCACGGTACTTGGCACGCGCGTGACAGAGCACCACGAAACGCCAGGGCTTGGCGATAAAATCGAACTGCGCCTTTCTGACTGGATCACCCATTTTGCGGGTAAAAAAATCAGTGGTGCGGATGATGCGCATTGGGCGGTGAAGAAAGATGGTGGTGATTTCGACCAGTTCACCGGCGCAACGATTACTCCCCGCGCGGTGGTTAATGCGGTAAAACGCGCCGGATTGTACGCTCAGACGTTACCGTCACAACTTTCTCAACTTCCTGCCTGTGGAGAATAAAGCGTGAGCGAAATTAAAGACGTTATTGTTCAGGGGTTGTGGAAAAACAACTCTGCGCTGGTCCAGCTGCTCGGCCTCTGTCCGCTATTGGCGGTCACGTCCACTGCCACTAACGCTCTGGGTTTAGGACTTGCGACTACGCTGGTACTGACGCTGACTAACCTGACCATTTCGACGCTGCGTCACTGGACGCCAGCCGAGATCCGCATTCCCATTTACGTGATGATCATCGCCTCGGTGGTCAGCGCTGTACAGATGCTGATCAACGCCTACGCCTTTGGCCTGTATCAATCATTAGGGATTTTTATTCCGCTGATTGTCACTAACTGTATCGTGGTGGGCCGCGCTGAAGCCTTCGCCGCCAAAAAAGGTCCGGCGCTTTCGGCACTGGACGGCTTTTCAATTGGTATGGGCGCAACCTGCGCCATGTTCGTGCTGGGTTCACTACGCGAAATTATCGGCAATGGCACGTTGTTTGACGGTGCAGATGCGCTGTTAGGTAGCTGGGCAAAAGTATTACGCGTGGAGATTTTCCACACCGACTCCCCTTTCCTGCTGGCGATGCTGCCACCAGGTGCATTTATTGGCCTGGGACTGATGCTGGCAGGAAAATACCTGATTGATGAAAGAATGAAAAAGCGCCGTGCTGAAGCAGCTGCAGAACGTGCATTGCCAAACGGTGAAACAGGGAATGTCTGATGAATAAAGCAAAACGCCTGGAGATCCTCACTCGCCTGCGTGAGAACAATCCTCATCCCACCACCGAGCTTAATTTCAGTTCGCCTTTTGAATTGCTGATTGCCGTACTGCTTTCCGCTCAGGCGACCGATGTCAGTGTTAATAAGGCGACGGCGAAACTCTACCCGGTGGCGAATACGCCTGCAGCGATGCTTGAACTGGGCGTTGAAGGGGTGAAAACCTATATCAAAACGATTGGGCTTTATAACAGCAAAGCAGAAAATATCATCAAAACCTGCCGTATCTTGCTGGAGCAGCATAATGGCGAGGTTCCGGAAGATCGTGCTGCGCTTGAAGCCCTGCCCGGCGTAGGTCGTAAAACAGCCAACGTCGTATTAAACACTGCATTCGGCTGGCCGACTATTGCTGTCGACACGCACATTTTCCGCGTTTGTAATCGTACTCAATTTGCGCCGGGGAAAAACGTCGAACAGGTAGAAGAAAAGCTACTGAAAGTGGTTCCAGCAGAGTTTAAAGTCGACTGCCACCATTGGTTGATCCTGCACGGGCGTTATACCTGCATTGCCCGCAAGCCCCGCTGTGGCTCTTGTATTATTGAAGATCTTTGTGAATACAAAGAGAAAGTTGACATCTGAAGAAAAGGGGTAACACCGATTACCCCATTGATAACCTTTCTTTATCCTCTTTTAAAACATCTTTTTAACGTCAATGATGCCATTGCTTAGCGTTATCATCAGGTAATCCGTTTGCGGATAACCAAAAATGCAGGTTAATTGTTTTTTTAATAGCGAAATTTTCTATTCATTCGTGATCAAGATCACGATGCTGTCGCAATGTAAAAACATTGCAAGAATCAGTTTAAAATCATTTAAATTTACACACGCAACAAATATTGACCTACAAAACATTACACTGGCTATTTTTCAGAAACTGGACTATCTCACTAGTAAAAACGCTAAATAGCAGAACATATCGCCGTTAAGCCATCACCCCCCTCTCAGTGCAGTGAAAAAATCTGCCGTTACGTTTTTTGAAAAATTTAACGCTGGATAACATTTCCCGGAATGGTTGAATTCCCCGCCTCAGTTATATGTAACAGATTATTACAAAGGACTTGTCTGAAAGTGCAAGATAGTGAACATTACCTGCCGTTTCCCCTCCCACTATAACAATTGCGCGTATGTTTTTTATACATAACGCGAGAAAGCACCCCCGTTAATATGGGATGTAAAAAAAGAGGTAAAAGTGTCCACTGCAAACCAAAAACCAACTGAAAGCGTCAGTTTGAACGCTTTCAAACAACCGAAGGCGTTCTATCTCATCTTCTCGATTGAGTTATGGGAACGTTTTGGTTATTACGGCCTACAAGGAATTATGGCTGTTTACCTGGTTAAACAACTGGGTATGTCTGAAGCGGATTCAATCACCCTTTTCTCTTCCTTTAGTGCCCTGGTTTATGGTCTGGTCGCTATCGGCGGCTGGTTAGGTGACAAGGTACTGGGTACTAAACGCGTAATTATGCTCGGCGCTATTGTGCTGGCGATTGGTTATGCTCTGGTTGCCTGGTCTGGTCACGACGCCGGTATCGTTTATATGGGTATGGCGGCTATTGCGGTCGGTAACGGCCTGTTTAAAGCTAACCCGTCTTCTCTGCTTTCTACATGCTATGAGAAAAACGACCCGCGTCTGGACGGTGCATTCACCATGTACTACATGTCCGTCAACATCGGCTCTTTCTTCTCTATGATTGCTACGCCGTGGCTGGCCGCGAAATACGGCTGGAGTGTTGCGTTTGCGTTGAGCGTTGTAGGCCTGCTGATCACTATCGTTAACTTCGCCTTCTGCCAACGCTGGGTTAAACAGTACGGTTCAAAACCAGACTTCGAGCCTATCAACTACCGTAACCTGCTGCTGACCATTATTGGTGTTGTGGCACTGATCGCTATCGCCACCTGGCTGCTGCACAATCAGGAAGTTGCGCGTATGGCGCTGGGCGTTGTTGCCTTCGGTATCGTGGTTATCTTCGGTAAAGAAGCCTTCGCGATGAAAGGTGCTGCGCGTCGTAAAATGATCGTTGCCTTCATCCTGATGCTCGAAGCCATTATCTTCTTCGTGCTGTACAGCCAGATGCCAACGTCACTGAACTTCTTTGCGATTCGTAACGTTGAGCACTCCATTCTGGGTCTGGCCGTAGAACCTGAGCAGTATCAGGCACTGAACCCGTTCTGGATCATCATCGGTAGTCCGATTCTGGCCGCTATCTATAACAAGATGGGCGATACCCTGCCGATGCCAACCAAGTTTGCAATCGGCATGGTGATGTGTTCTGGTGCGTTCCTGATTCTGCCGCTGGGTGCGAAATTCGCGTCTGACGCTGGTATCGTGTCTGTAAGCTGGCTGGTCGCAAGCTATGGCCTGCAGAGCATCGGGGAACTGATGATCTCTGGTCTGGGTCTGGCAATGGTTGCTCAACTCGTTCCGCAGCGTCTGATGGGCTTCATTATGGGTAGCTGGTTCCTGACCACTGCCGGTGCAAACCTGATTGGTGGTTATGTTGCGGGTATGATGGCTGTGCCGGATAACGTTACCGATCCGCTGATGTCACTGGAAGTCTATGGTCGCGTATTCTTGCAGATTGGTGTCGCTACTGCCGTTATTGCAGTACTGATGCTGCTGACCGCGCCGAAACTGCACCGCATGACGCAGGATGACGCTGCAGACAAAGCGGCGAAAGCAGCCGTAGCGTAAAATTCAGGGAAACTCTTTTACAAGCCGCTAACTTTTCGTTAGCGGCTTTTTTTTTGTTCAGCAACGCACTACCATACTTTAAACCACAGACAAAAGGAGTTACCGATGAAATTGTTCTACAAACCGGGTGCCTGCTCTCTCGCTTCCCATATCACCCTGCGTGAGAGCGGAAAGGATTTTACCCTCGTCAGTGTGGATTTAATGAAAAAACGTCTCGAAAACGGTGACGATTACTTTGCCGTTAACCCTAAGGGGCAGGTGCCTGCATTGCTGCTGGATGACGGTACTTTGCTGACGGAAGGCGTAGCGATTATGCAGTATCTTGCCGACAGCGTCCCCGACCGCCAGTTGCTGGCACCGGTAAACAGTATTTCCCGCTATAAAACCATCGAATGGCTGAATTACATCGCCACCGAGCTGCATAAAGGTTTCACACCTCTGTTTCGCCCTGATACACCGGAAGAGTACAAACCGACAGTTCGCGCGCAGCTGGAGAAGAAGCTGCAATATGTGAACGAGGCACTGAAGGATGAGCACTGGATCTGCGGGCAAAGATTTACAATTGCTGATGCCTATCTGTTTACGGTTCTGCGCTGGGCATACGCGGTGAAACTGAATCTGGAAGGGTTAGAGCACATTGCAGCATTTATGCAACGTATGGCTGAACGTCCGGAAGTACAAGACGCGCTGTCAGCGGAAGGCTTAAAGTAATAGCCATCGGCCCACAGGTCGTTGTGGGCCGAAATGAGATATTTCAGAGCTTTGTTGCGCTGAAGTAATGTTCTGGTTTGGCAATACGATCCTGAGCAGCCACCACTTGCAGCTCATATTCCTGCATTGCTTTGGTGGTCACCATGATTTCGTAGACTGCAGCGGTCACATGTTCCAGCGCCTCCTGCAGCGTTGCCCCCTGAAGCAGTTTCACCAGCAGTAAACCGCTCGTCACATCACCAACACCTACCGGCTGGCGCATACCAAAATCCACCAGCGGACGGCTGATATGCCAGGCTTCATCGGCGGTGACCAGCAGCATTTCAAAACGGTCACGGCTGTAGCCAGCTCGCGCCAGGTGTTTAACCAACACAATTTGTGGCCCTTGCGCAATGAGTTCGCGCGCTGCCAGAACCGCTTCTTCGACGTTATTTACCGCATGCTCACAGAGTATTTCCAGCTCAACCAGATTTGGCGCAATGATATCGCTGGCAGGCAAACCGTGCCGCACATGAAACTCTGCGACACCCGGTGCAACGATACAGCCTTTTTCCGGATGACCCATTACCGGATCGCAAAAATATTTCGCCTGCGGATTCGCGGCTTTCACCTGACGGACGATACCGAGGATATGTTCACCCTGCTCCGCCGATCCCAGATAGCCACTTAATACGGCATCACAGGTGTGTAATTTATCAATGGCGGCAATGCCTTGCACAATTTCGGTTAAATGGCTGGGCGGCATCACGCAGCCAGTCCATTTGCCGTATTGGGTGTGATTAGAAAATTGAACGGTGTTCAGCGGCCAGACGTTCGCGCCCAGGCGGCGCATCGGAAACTCTGCCGCACTGTTACCCGCATGACCATAAACAACGTGAGACTGGATAGCGAGAATATTTTTCATCATGTTCCCTGTATAAAAACCAGGGGGAGTGATTTCTCACTCCCCCTTTCCACTTAATGCATTATTTCCAGCAAATCAGACAGTAATTCTTTTTACCGCGACGCAGTAAGGTAAAACGACCAAACAGACGATCTTCTTCTTTAAAGAAGTATTCAGGATCGGACTGTTTTTCACCGTTAATGGTGATGGCATTGGAGGCGATAGTTTTACGTGCCTGACCACGGGAAGGTTGCAGTTCAGAATCGACCAGTGCCTGCATCAGGTCTGCGCCCTTTTCCATCTCAACCATCGGTACGCCGTCCTGCGCCAGCTGTTCGAAGTCCGCTTCACTCAGCGCACTCAAAGAACCGCTGAACAGGCATTCGGTAATACGTTTTGCCGCCTGTAAACCTTCTTCACCGTGAACCAGACGAGTCACCTGCTCCGCCAGTACATACTGGGCGCGCGGTGCTTTACCGCTGTTTTTATCTTCTTCTTCCAGGGCGTTGACCTCTTCAATGCTCATAAAGGTGAAGAACTTCAGGAAGCGGTAAACGTCGGCATCCGCAGTGTTGATCCAGAACTGGTAGAATTTGTACGGGCTGGTTTTCTTCGGATCCAACCAGACTGCGCCGCCTTCAGTTTTACCAAATTTGGTGCCATCTGCTTTAGTGATCAGCGGAACGGTCAGGCCAAACACCTGATTCTGATGCAGACGACGGGTCAGGTCGATACCAGAAGTGATGTTACCCCACTGGTCAGAACCACCAATTTGCAGCACCACACCGTACTGTTTGTTCAGACAGGCGAAGTCATAACCCTGCAACAGGTTGTAGGAAAACTCAGTGAACGAAATCCCCTGATCTTCACGGTTGAGACGCTGCTTAACCGCTTCTTTGTTGATCATCTGGTTAACGGAGAAGTGTTTGCCAATATCGCGCAGGAAGGTCAGCACATTCATATTGCCGAACCAGTCATAGTTGTTCGCCGCGATAGCAGAGTTTTCTCCACAGTCGAAATCGAGGAACGGGGCAACCTGCTTACGGATTTTGTCCACCCACTCCTGAACAGTTTCTTCGGTGTTCAGCTTACGCTCGGCAGCTTTGAAGCTCGGGTCGCCAATCAGACCCGTCGCGCCGCCTACCAGCGCAACCGGCTTGTGGCCCGCCTGCTGGAAGCGTTTCAGGCATAACAATGGAACAAGATGCCCCAAATGCAAGCTGTCAGCGGTAGGATCGAAGCCGCAATAGAGCGCGATCGGGCCTTGCGCCAGTCGCTCTGCTAACGCTTCCTCGTCCGTCACCTGGGCTACCAGCCCCCGCTCTTGCAATTGTTTAATCAAGTTACTGCTTGCCATCAAAATCTCCATGTATATAACGACTGCACCTTTGCCGGTACACGACTTTTCGCCAGATGCGAAAGAGACATAGAATAAAGTGCCAGAATCAGGAGTACCAGCGATTAAAGCAAGATTTTTGCATCTTTTCAGGGTGCAAGACGATCAATCTTCCACGCATCATTTTCACGCTGGTACAAAAAGCGGTCATGCAGGCGATGCTCACCACCCTGCCAGAACTCAATCTGTTCAAGGCTGACGCGAAAACCGCCCCAAAAGCTCGGCAATGGCACTTCGCCCTGTTGAAACTTCTGCTTCAGCTCCAGGAATTTACTTTCAAGGATACCGCGGGCAGAAATGCGACTGGACTGCTTCGAAACCCATGCACCAATCTGGCTATCACGCGGGCGGCTATGAAAATATTTCATCACTTCGAGAGTCGAAAGTCGTTCTGCTTTACCGATCACCATCACCTGGCGCTCAAGGGTATGCCACGGGAACAGCAGGCTAACGCGCGGATTATTTTCGATTTGATGTGCTTTACGGCTGCCGAGGTTGGTGTAAAACACCATGCCTTTTTCGTCGTAATGTTTGAGTAAAACGATGCGCTGATAAGGCTGACCATGTTCATCCACGGTAGCGACCACCATCGCGGTAGGGTCCGCCAGTTTGGCTTCACAAGCCTGAGAGAGCCAACGTTCAAAAAGGGTTAATGGATCGGCGGGAAGATCGCGGCGGCGTAACCCGCCTTTGGTGTATTCACGGCGCAGATGCGCGATTTGCTGCAATTCGTCGTTATCAGACATGGTTTTCTTTACGGATTGTCAGTGGGTGACGCTATTGTGCGCCGCCCCTGGAAAAATCTCAACGCTGTGGATTTTGTAACTGACAGTTATTCAAGACGATGCGGTCGCGTTTATAGACAGTCGCTTCATCGCCTTTCGACCAGAAAACATAGATTCCGTCAGTGTAACGCGCGCCAGAGGCTGAAATGCCCTGTTTGAGATGCAGTAGTTGATTATCGTAAACAAAACTGACCTCCTGGCGCGGATTATTCAGTTTGACCGTCAACGGTTTTTCATCACACTGGTATTCCAGCGTATCGGTTTGCATGCGCTCAACCAGCTGATTAAAGGCGCTACAGCCGGAGAGAAGGACCGGCAAAATGATAATTAACAGTTTTTTCATAGTCATATCCCGAAGACTTTCCTGGTCTGGAGGGCAATACGCCCTCCCTAACGTTCCAAGTGTAACGGCAGACGCGGTAAGAAAAATTCAGTTAACTCTGATATCACGGGTTAGCGGGGAAAATAGCCCCCAGTACCGTCTCCTGGCTTGCGCCAGTGACGGAAGGCAGATTTCCTGGTAATCCCGCCAGCGTCCGCCAGGCAAGCCAGGCGAAAGCCAATGCTTCCATGTCATCGCCACTAATGCCAACGGCATCGGTGGTGGTGACTTCTGTGCCTGGCAGTAATGCCGCCAGACGCGCCATGAGTAGCGGATTACGACTACCTCCACCACATACCATCAATCGTTCGCAGCCACCGCTCAACAAAACTTGTTCAGAAATGGTCACGGCGGTGAGTTCTGCCAGTGTCGCCTGCACATCTCGGTGATCAACACCCGGAAAATGGCGCAAATGGCGCTCCAGCCAACCATAGTTAAAGTATTCGCGTCCGGTGCTTTTCGGTGCAGGTTGCGAGAAATACGGGTCGCTGAGCATATTTTGCAGCAGTGGGAGAATAACTTTACCCGCCCGTGCCCACTCGGCATCTTTATCGTAAGGTTTACCGGCCTGACGCCAGATCCAGGCATCCATCAGCATGTTACCAGGACCGGTATCGTAGCCCCCAACCGGCTGCCCAGGAATGAGCAGTGACAGATTGGCGATGCCGCCAATATTGAGCACCATTCGTCGCTCGGTTGGGTGAGCCAGCAGCGCATGATGGAACGCAGGTACCAGCGGTGCGCCTTGTCCTCCCAAGGCAATATCGCGACGGCGAAAATCACCGACAACCGTAATTCCGGTGCGTGCCACAATTTGATTGTTATCGCCAATCTGTAAAGTGTGTGGTGCCACGCCCGTCGGTTCATGCCAGACGGTTTGACCGTGACAACCGATCGCAACTATATCTCTTGCCTGCAGATTTTGTTCCTTAAGCAAGGCATTGACCGCATCAGCAAAAAGTCGCCCGAGTTGAGTATCAAGCTGTCCAAACTGCGAAAGTGTAAGCTGCTGGCCCTGGCAAATATCCAGTACAGCCTGTTTCAGAGATACCGGGATCGGCCAACTCAAACTTGCCAGCTGTGCGACCCGGTGTTCATCAATTGTCGCCAACACAACATCAACACCATCAAGGCTGGTGCCTGACATAACGCCAATAAAGCGGCCCGATTTCATAGTTCATCCTTTTTCAATCTGACGTTTGCGCACCACTCAAACATAAACTTTTCGTGAATACCATGCGGAATGACCGATTTTTACCGTTGGTAGTAAAACATTATCTTCAAATCAATAATCATCATGAATGTTTTGTTTATAATTGGTTGATCCTACTTTCATTATGATTTGCTCATATTTGGTAGAACATGTAACCATGGATTCACATATGCCATATACTTTGACCATGAGGGATGCTTGCGTGGCGTTTCATGGTGAACAGGAGATTTTTCAATGATTAAACGCGTATTGGTTGTTTCAATGGTAGGTCTGTCTCTTGTCGGTTGTGTTAATAACGACACCCTGTCAGGGGATGTTTATACCGCTTCTGAAGCGAAACAAGTACAGAATGTCAGCTATGGCACCATCGTTAACGTACGTCCGGTACAGATTCAGGGCGGTGATGATTCCAACGTTATCGGTGCAATTGGCGGTGCTGTTCTTGGTGGTTTCCTGGGGAATACTGTTGGTGGCGGAACCGGGCGTTCTCTGGCTACTGCAGCAGGCGCTGTTGCAGGTGGCGTAGCTGGTCAGGGCGTACAGAGTGCAATGAACAAAACGCAGGGTGTCGAGCTGGAAATTCGTAAAGACGATGGTAATACCATCATGGTGGTACAGAAACAAGGCAACACTCGTTTCTCTCCGGGCCAACGTGTCGTACTGGCCAGCAATGGCAGTCAGGTGACCGTTTCTCCGCGCTAAATAAGTTTGCGTGTGGTCAGGTTACTGACCACACGCCCCCTTCATTTCACCCTTTGGCCTGTAACTCAATGATATTATGCTCAAGTTTTGCGATGAGCGTAATCAGTTGCTCCAGTTCCTCTGCGGAGATGCCATGTAATATTTCCGCGCGGGTTTTGTTAATAACAGCTTCCATTTCGCTGATCAGCGGCTCTGCCTTTTCCGTCAGTTTAATACGTTTAGCCCGACGATCGCTGGCACAAGTTTGACGCGAAATTAACCCTTTTTCTTCCAGTTGGTCCAGAGTACGGACCAGTGATGGCTGCTCGATGCCAATCGCTTTTGCCAGTTGAATTTGCGACTGGTCTGGAGGTAACTGATGGATATTGTGTAACGTAACCCAATGGGTTTGTGTTAACTCCAGCGGTTTCAGGCGATGGTCTATCAGAGCACGCCATATGCGCACCAACCGTGCCAGATCAGAACCTAGTGGCGATTCCAATTTCATCCCCTTATAATTAGCTTGCTAAGATATTATGCGGCTTTTAGAATAGTGTGCAGCAATTGTATTGCTAAAACAAATGTATTGCTGCATTTGGTTACCGTCAGACATATTTTTCAGAAATTGCGCGTAAATTTTTCGCACTTAAAGAATATTTATTAATCTAACGCAATATATTCGGTCGTAAAGGAATCTACTTTGTGAAGTTTATGCTCAATGCAACAGGATTGCCCTTACAAGATCTGGTGTTCGGTGCGTCCGTCTACTTTCCTCCGTTTTTCAAAGCATTCGCGTTTGGATTCGTCATCTGGCTTGTCGTACACCGCCTGCTTCGTGGCTGGATCTACGCCGGTGACATCTGGCATCCCTTGTTAATGGATTTATCGCTGTTTGCGATTTGCGTTTGCCTTGCTCTGGCAATACTGATTGCGTGGTAACTATGTCAATTAAAACAATTAAGTATTTCTCAACAATCATTGTAGCGGTAGTTGCGGTTCTTGCCGGATGGTGGCTGTGGAATTATTACATGCAATCTCCGTGGACACGCGACGGGAAAATACGCGCAGAACAGGTTTCTATCACCCCACAGGTGTCGGGACGTATTGTTGAGCTGAATATAAAAGACAACCAGCTGGTTAACGCGGGGGATCTTCTGCTCACGATCGATAAAACGCCCTTTCAGATCGCCGAGCTGAACGCACAGGCTCAGCTGGCGAAAGCGCAATCTGACCTCGCAAAAGCCAATAACGAAGCGAATCGTCGTCGTCATCTCTCACAAAATTTTATTTCTGCCGAAGAACTCGATACCGCTAACCTCAATGTTAAAGCGATGCAGGCCAGTGTTGATGCCGCACAGGCGACGCTGAAACAGGCACAATGGCAACTGGCGCAAACGGAAATTCGCGCCCCGGTGAGTGGATGGGTGACTAACCTTACTACCCGCATCGGCGATTACGCTGATACCGGGAAACCGCTGTTTGCCCTTGTCGACAGCCACTCGTTTTACGTCATTGGTTATTTTGAAGAAACCAAGTTGCGCCATATCCGCGAAGGTGCACCAGCACAAATTACCCTCTATAGTGATAACAAAACGTTACAGGGTCACGTTTCCAGTATCGGTCGGGCGATTTATGATCAGAGCGTTGAAAGTGACTCAAGCCTTATTCCGGATGTTAAACCTAACGTCCCCTGGGTTCGACTCGCCCAACGCGTTCCCGTCCGCTTTGCGCTGGATAAAGTCCCAGGCGATGTCACGTTGGTGTCGGGCACCACCTGTAGCATTGCCGTAGGTCAATAATGAACGCATCGTCATGGTCCTTGCGCAATTTGCCCTGGTTCAGGGCCACGCTGGCGCAATGGCGTTATGCGTTACGCAATACCATTGCCATGTGTCTGGCGCTGACGGTTGCCTATTATTTAAATCTGGATGAACCCTATTGGGCGATGACCTCGGCTGCAGTGGTTAGCTTTCCCACCGTTGGCGGTGTTATCAGCAAAAGCCTCGGACGCATCGCTGGCAGTTTGCTCGGAGCCATTGCGGCACTGCTTCTTGCCGGGCATACGCTCAATGAGCCGTGGTTTTTTCTATTGAGCATGTCGGCGTGGCTTGGCTTTTGTACCTGGGCCTGTGCGCACTTCACGAATAACGTCGCGTATGCATTTCAACTGGCGGGCTACACGGCTGCCATCATCGCCTTTCCGATGGTTAATATTACTGAGGCCAGCCAGCTGTGGGATATCGCTCAGGCGCGCGTTTGCGAGGTAATAGTCGGTATTTTGTGCGGCGGCATGATGATGATGATCCTGCCGAGCAGTTCCGATGCTACTGCCCTTTTAACCGCATTGAAAAACATGCACGCCCGATTACTGGAACATGCCAGTTTACTCTGGCAGCCTGAAACAACCGATGCCATTCGTGCAGCACATGAAGGGGTGATTGGGCAGATACTGACCATGAATTTGCTGCGTATCCAGGCTTTCTGGAGCCACTATCGTTTTCGCCAGCAAAACGCGCGCCTTAATGCGCTGCTCCACCAGCAATTACGTATGACCAGTGTCATCTCCAGCCTGCGACGTATGTTGCTCAACTGGCCCTCACCGCCAGGTGCCACACGAGAAATTCTCGAACAGTTGCTGACGGCGCTCGCCAGTTCGCAAACAGATGTTTACACCGTCGCACGTATTATCGCCCCGCTACGCCCGACCAACGTCGCCGACTATCGGCACGTCGCCTTCTGGCAGCGACTACGTTATTTTTGCCGCCTTTATCTGCAAAGTAGTCAGGAATTACATCGTCTGCAAAGCGGTGTAGATGATCATACCAGACTCCCACGGACATCCGGCCTGGCTCGTCATACCGATAACGCCGAAGCTATGTGGAGCGGGCTGCGTACATTTTGTACGTTGATGATGATTGGCGCATGGAGTATTGCTTCGCAATGGGATGCCGGTGCCAATGCATTAACGCTGGCAGCAATTAGCTGCGTACTCTACTCCGCCGTCGCAGCACCGTTTAAGTCGTTGTCACTTCTGATGCGCACGCTGGTGTTACTTTCGCTATTCAGCTTTGTGGTCAAATTTGGTCTGATGGTCCAGATTAGCGATCTGTGGCAATTTTTACTGTTTCTCTTTCCACTGCTGGCGACAATGCAGCTTCTTAAATTGCAGATGCCAAAATTTGCCGCATTGTGGGGGCAACTGATTGTTTTTATGGGTTCTTTTATCGCTGTCACTAATCCCCCGGTGTATGATTTTGCTGATTTTCTTAACGATAATCTGGCAAAAATCGTTGGCGTCGCGTTGGCGTGGTTAGCGTTCGCCATTCTGCGTCCAGGATCGGATGCTCGTAAAAGCCGCCGCCATATTCGCGCGCTGCGCCGGGATTTTGTCGATCAGCTAAGCCGCCATCCAACACTGAGTGAAAGCGAATTTGAATCGCTCACTTATCATCACGTCAGTCAGTTGAGTAACAGCCAGGATGCGCTGGCTCGCCGTTGGTTATTACGCTGGGGTGTAGTGCTGCTGAACTGTTCTCATGTTGTCTGGCAATTGCGCGACTGGGAATCGCGTTCCGATCCGTTATCGCGAGTACGGGATAACTGTATTTCACTGTTGCGGGGAGTGATGAGTGAGCGTGGCGTTCAGCAAAAATCACTGGCGGCCACACTTGAAGAATTACAGCGGATTTGCGACAGCCTTGCCCGTCATCATCAACCTGCCGCCCGTGAGCTGGCGGCAATTGTCTGGCGGCTGTACTGCTCGCTTTCGCAACTTGAGCAAGCACCACCGCAAGGTACGCTGGCCTCTTAATTACTTAATTACACCACAGGCATAGCGTTCACCGCCACCGCCCAGCGGTTTAGGTTGATCGGACATATTATCGCCGCCAACGTGGACCATCAGCGTTTTGTCTTTGATTTCATCCAGTGATTTCAGACGAGGCGCGATGACGGCATCGGTAGCTTTGCCGTCATTATTGACGACCAGTGCAGGCAGATCGCCTAAATGCCCGGCACCTTCTGGCCCTTCATGTTTACCGGTATTTTGTGGATCAAGATGCCCGCCTGCGGATTCCGCGGCGCTGGCTTTGCCATCTTTGGTGGCTGGCTGGCAGCTTCCTTTGGCATGAATATGGAAGCCATGTTCACCGGGGGGTAATGCTTTCAGATCGGGCGAAAACTCCAGACCTTTATCGGTTTCAGTAATGGTGACGCTACCAATTGACTGCCCTACCCCTTGCGACGTGACGAGGTTCATCTCGACTTTTTCACTGGCAGCTTGTGCGCCGGTTGCAACAACCAGCGCCAGAATAGCCAGACTAAAACGTTTCATAGGACCTCCGTTCATTGTGCATTCCTGAATAAGTGTAAACCAGTGACACATTTTTGAACGGCGGCTATTCCTAAAAGTGCTTACGGTACGTCGTACCCCAGTGCCGCTTTACGGATACGAAACCATTGTTGACGGGTCATTTTCAGTGTTTCTGCTTCGACAGCTGCCCGTACGCGCTCAATTTTACCTGAACCGATAATTGGCAGCGGCTGCGATGGTAAACGTAATACCCAGGCGTAAACCACCTGTTCAATCGAGCCCGCGTTTAACTCCTCTGCCACCACAGCCAGTTCATCACGCAGCGGCTGGAAATAATCATCATTAAACAGACGACCACCACCAAGGCAGGACCACGCCATCGGACGAACACGCAGTTGTTGTAGTTGGTCGAGCGTGCCATCCAGCAGTAACGGCTGATGCACCGGGGATATTTCCACCTGATTAGTGGCAAGGGTAAACGGCAGACGTGATTGCAACAGGGCAAATTGCGCAGGCGTAAAGTTCGATACGCCAAAATGACGCACTTTGCCGCTCTGATGCAGATGTTTGAACGCGTCCGCCACTTCATCGGCATCCATTAACGGGTCTGGTCGGTGGATTAACAGCAAATCCAGATGATCGGTCGCGAGATTAATTAGCGACTGTTCGGCGCTCTTAATGATGTGATCGCGGTCAGTGATGTAATGACCAATGACGTTTTCTTCACGCGCGGTCGTCGCGATACCGCATTTACTGACGATTTCCATCCGTTCACGCAGGTGAGGTGCCAGTTTCAGTGCCTCGCCAAACGCCGCTTCGCACTGATAGCCACCATAAATATCAGCATGGTCCACGGTGGTCACGCCGAGATCCAGATGCTCTTCAATAAAACTGACCAGCTGGCGGGCGGACATATTCCAGTCCATCAATCGCCAGTAGCCCATCACAAAACGGGAAAACTCCGGGCCTTGCGGCGCAATAGTAATACGCTGAACCATAATCGCTTCCTCTTATCAGATATGAGAGGAGTATACGCAAGATTAGGTTCAAAAGAGTGATGGTTGCTCCGGTTCGTCTGATGACGCTGGCTTATTTGCGCGTAATTTGCGCATTAATCGCTGCCGACAAAGGCGCAGCACCTCTTGTTTTTCGCCATCGCTCATTTTATTCCAGTTAAAACGCTCATCACGACTACGAAAACAGCCGCGACAAAACCCGCGTTCGTCAGACTGGCAAATTCCCCGGCACGGGCTCTGGACGGGAAAGAACTCTAATTGCTCCGCCACTTCGCCCTCCTCAGATAAGATTATTACCATTATTGAAGCTGTTAATGTCCAAAGTAGCAACTTTGCTTGCACTAGACCGACTGGTCTACTACACTCCAACGCATGAACAAACACACCGAACATGATACTCGCGAACATCTCCTGGCGACGGGCGAGCAACTTTGCCTGCAACGTGGATTCACCGGGATGGGGCTAAGCGAATTACTAAAAACCGCTGAAGTGCCGAAAGGGTCCTTCTATCACTACTTTCGCTCTAAAGAAGCGTTTGGCGTTGCCATGCTTGAGCGTCATTACGCCGCATATCACCAGCGACTGACTGAGTTGCTGCAATCCGGCGAAGGTAACTACCGCGACCGCATACTGGCTTATTACCAGCAAACACTGAACCAGTTTTGCCAACATGGAACCATCAGTGGTTGCCTGACAGTAAAACTCTCTGCCGAAGTGTGCGATCTGTCAGAAGATATGCGCAGCGCGATGGATAAAGGTGCTCGCGGCGTGATCGCCCTGCTCTCTCAGGCGCTGGAAAATGGCCGTGAGAACCATTGTTTAACCTTTTGTGGCGAACCGCTGCAACAGGCACAAGTGCTTTACGCACTGTGGCTTGGCGCGAATCTGCAGGCCAAAATTTCGCGCAGTTTCGAGCCACTGGAAAACGCGCTGGCCCATGTAAAAAACATTATTGCGACGCCTGCCGTTTAGCAGGCATTTTTTATCACCAGACGACCGGGAGCCTTTATGTCATCTGAAAAACTGTATTCCCCACTGAAAGTGGGCGCGATCACGGCGGCAAACCGTATTTTTATGGCACCGCTGACGCGTCTGCGCAGTATTGAACCGGGTGACATTCCTACCCCGTTGATGGCGGAATACTATCGCCAACGTGCCAGTGCCGGTTTGATTATTAGTGAAGCCACGCAAATTTCTGCCCAGGCAAAAGGATATGCAGGTGCGCCTGGCATCCATAGTCCGGAGCAAATTGCCGCATGGAAAAAAATCACCGCTGGCGTTCATGCTGAAAATGGTCATATGGCCGTGCAGCTGTGGCACACCGGACGCATTTCTCACGCCAGCCTGCAACCTGGCGGTCAGGCACCGGTAGCGCCTTCAGCACTTAGCGCGGGAACACGTACTTCTCTGCGCGATGAAAATGGTCAGGCGATCCGTGTTGAAACATCCATGCCGCGTGCGCTTGAACTGGAAGAGATTCCAGGTATCGTCAATGATTTCCGTCAGGCCATTGCTAACGCGCGTGAAGCCGGTTTTGATCTGGTAGAGCTCCACTCTGCTCACGGTTATTTGCTGCATCAGTTCCTTTCTCCTTCTTCAAACCATCGTACCGATCAGTACGGCGGCAGCGTGGAAAATCGCGCACGTTTGGTACTGGAAGTGGTCGATGCCGGGATTGAAGAATGGGGTGCCGATCGCATTGGCATTCGCGTTTCGCCAATCGGTACTTTCCAGAACACAGATAACGGCCCGAATGAAGAAGCCGATGCACTGTATCTGATTGAACAACTGGGTAAACGCGGCATTGCTTATCTGCATATGTCAGAACCAGATTGGGCGGGGGGTGAACCGTATACTGATGCGTTCCGCGAAAAAGTACGCGCCCGTTTCCACGGTCCGATTATCGGCGCAGGTGCATACACAGTAGAAAAAGCTGAAACGCTGATCGGCAAAGGGTTAATTGATGCGGTGGCATTTGGTCGTGACTGGATTGCGAACCCGGATCTGGTCGCCCGCTTGCAGCGCAAAGCTGAGCTTAACCCACAGCGTGCCGAAAGTTTCTACGGTGGCGGCGCGGAAGGCTATACCGATTACCCGACGTTGTAATCCAACATTGCGAGCGGCGTAAAGCCGCCGCTATACTAAAACAACATTTTGAATCTGTTAGCCATTTTGAGGATAAAAAGATGCGTCTTCTTCATACCATGCTGCGCGTTGGCGATTTGCAACGCTCCATCGATTTTTATACCAAAGTGCTGGGCATGAAACTGCTGCGTACCAGCGAAAACCCGGAATACAAATACTCACTGGCGTTTGTTGGCTACGGCCCGGAAACCGAAGAAGCGGTGATTGAACTGACCTACAACTGGGGCGTGGATAAATACGAACTCGGCACTGCTTATGGTCACATCGCGCTTAGCGTAGATAACGCCGCTGAAGCGTGCGAAAAAATCCGTCAAAACGGGGGTAACGTGACCCGTGAAGCGGGTCCGGTAAAAGGCGGTACTACGGTTATCGCGTTTGTGGAAGATCCGGACGGTTACAAAATTGAGTTAATCGAAGAGAAAGACGCCGGTCGCGGTCTGGGCAACTAATCTCCTGCCGGGCGTGAACTCATCGCGCCCGCATCTTTACTGCATCGACAAGTAATATTTGTCATAATGCGTGCTGCAATTTATCCGTATTAAGAGAATCAGATGTCCGATAACGCTCAACTTACCGGTCTGTGCGACCGTTTTCGTGGTTTTTATCCTGTTGTGATCGATGTTGAAACAGCCGGATTTAACGCCAAAACCGATGCGCTGCTTGAGATTGCCGCCATCACCCTGAAAATGGATGAACAAGGCTGGCTGATGCCGGACACCACATTACATTTCCACGTCGAACCATTTGTCGGCGCAAATTTGCAACCAGAAGCCCTCGCCTTCAACGGCATTGACCCGAACGATCCCGATCGCGGCGCGGTCAGCGAATACGAGGCGCTGCACGAAATTTTTAAAGTTGTACGTAAAGGTATTAAAGCGAGCGGCTGTAACCGCGCCATTATGGTGGCGCACAATGCCAATTTTGATCACAGCTTTATGATGGCCGCCGCAGAACGCGCCTCACTGAAACGTAACCCGTTCCACCCTTTCGCCACTTTTGACACTGCTGCACTGGCCGGGCTGGCACTCGGACAAACCGTATTGTCAAAGGCTTGCCAGACCGCTGGCATGGACTTCGACAGCACCCAGGCGCACTCCGCGCTGTACGACACCGAACGCACTGCTGTGCTGTTTTGTGAAATCGTCAACCGCTGGAAACGTCTGGGAGGCTGGCCGCTATCTGCCGCCGAAGAGGTGTAATCGAGTCGATGCCTGATGACATGCAATGATTCAGGCATCTATAGTGAGGCTATTCCACGCATCCTGCATGATATTCACGGGGAATAGCGTTAATGGCAGATAATCCAGACCCTTCATCGCTCCTGCCGGACGTGTTTTCACCGGCGACCCGCGACTGGTTTCTTCGCGCCTTTAAACAGCCGACCGCTGTCCAGCCGCAAACCTGGCATGTGGCGGCGCGAAGCGAACATGCGCTGGTGATTGCACCGACCGGCTCCGGGAAAACGCTGGCAGCATTTCTCTACGCCCTCGATCGGCTCTTCCGCGAAGGCGGCGAAGATACCCGCGAGGCGCATAAGCGTAAAACCTCACGCATCCTCTATATTTCACCGATAAAAGCCCTGGGCACCGACGTTCAGCGCAACTTGCAGATCCCGTTGAAGGGTATTGCCGATGAACGGCGGCGGCGCGGCGAAACGGAAGTCAATCTTCGCGTAGGGATCCGTACTGGCGATACGCCTGCACAGGAACGCAGCAAACTCACCCGTAATCCGCCGGATATTCTGATCACCACACCCGAATCACTCTATCTGATGCTGACCTCCCGCGCGCGCGAAACGCTACGCGGCGTCGAAACGGTAATTATTGATGAAGTCCACGCGGTAGCGGGCAGTAAACGTGGTGCGCATCTGGCGTTAAGTCTGGAGCGGCTCGATGCGCTGCTCCACACCTCAGCACAGCGAATTGGCCTTTCTGCCACTGTGCGCTCAGCCAGCGATGTGGCAGCATTTCTTGGTGGCGATCGCCCGGTTACGGTAGTCAACCCGCCCGCAATGCGCCATCCGCAGATACGAATTGTCGTACCGGTCGCCAATATGGATGATGTCTCATCGGTCGCCAGCGGCACCGGCGAAGACAGCCATGCCGGCCGGGAAGGCTCCATCTGGCCATATATTGAAACGGGTATCCTTGATGAAGTGTTGCGCCATCGCTCGACCATTGTCTTTACTAATTCGCGGGGGCTGGCGGAAAAACTGACGGCACGATTAAATGAGCTTTACGCCGCACGCTTACAGCGTTCCCCGTCTATCGCCGTTGATGCGGCCCATTTCGAGTCGACCTCCGGCGCAACCTCTAACCGTGTACAAAGTAGCGACGTTTTTATTGCCCGCTCACACCACGGCTCCGTCTCTAAAGAACAACGAGCAATCACCGAACAGGCGCTGAAATCGGGTGAATTACGCTGCGTGGTCGCAACCTCCAGTCTTGAACTGGGGATTGATATGGGCGCGGTGGATCTGGTGATTCAGGTGGCAACGCCGCTTTCTGTTGCCAGTGGGTTACAACGCATTGGTCGCGCCGGACATCAGGTTGGCGGTGTATCTAAAGGGCTGTTTTTCCCCCGTACCCGGCGTGATTTAGTCGATTCCGCAGTCATTGTAGAGTGTATGTTCGCAGGCAGGCTGGAAAACCTGACACCACCGCATAATCCTCTCGACGTCCTTGCGCAGCAAACCGTTGCCGCCGCGGCGATGGATGCATTACAGGTAGACGAATGGTACTCCCGCGTACGCCGTGCCGCACCGTGGAAAGATCTGCCAAGACGTGTTTTTGACGCCACGCTGGATATGCTTTCCGGGCGCTATCCCTCTGGCGATTTTTCTGCTTTTCGCCCCAAACTGGTCTGGAACAGGGAGACCGGGATATTGACCGCCCGGCCTGGCGCTCAATTGTTGGCGGTTACCAGCGGCGGCACCATTCCGGATCGTGGCATGTATAGCGTGTTATTACCCGAAGGTGAAGAAAAGGCCGGTTCGCGGCGGGTGGGTGAACTGGATGAGGAGATGGTATATGAGTCGCGGGTGAACGACATTATCACTCTCGGCGCTACCTCATGGCGGATCCAGCAAATCACCCGCGATCAGGTGATTGTGACTCCTGCTCCGGGTCGTTCTGCCCGGCTCCCCTTCTGGCGTGGTGAAGGTAACGGACGTCCGGCTGAATTAGGCGAGATGATCGGCGATTTTCTTCATTTGCTGGCGGATGGCGCGTTCTTTTCCGGGACTATTCCCCCGTGGCTGGCAGAAGAAAATACGATCGCCAATATTCAGGGGTTGATTGAGGAGCAGCGCAACGCGACGGGCATCGTTCCGGGGAGTCGCCATCTGGTCCTCGAACGGTGCCGTGATGAAATTGGTGACTGGCGTATTATTTTGCACTCTCCCTATGGAAGACGGGTGCATGAACCCTGGGCGCTGGCGATTGCCGGGCGAATACATGCGCTATGGGGCGCTGACGCGTCGGTGGTCGCCAGTGATGACGGCATTGTTGCACGTATTCCTGACACCGATGGTAAATTGCCCGATGCCGCGATTTTTTTGTTTGAACCAGAAAAGTTGCTGCAAATTGTCCGCGAGGCGGTAGGCAGCTCGGCACTTTTCGCCGCCCGTTTTCGCGAATGCGCCGCGCGGGCATTATTAATGCCGGGGCGCACTCCGGGCCATCGCACCCCGCTTTGGCAACAACGGCTGCGCGCCAGTCAGTTGCTGGAAATCGCTCAGGGATATCCGGATTTTCCGGTCATTCTCGAAACCCTACGCGAATGTCTGCAAGATGTTTATGATCTTCCCGCACTGGAACGTTTGATGCGTCGCCTGAACGGTGGCGAAATTCAAATATCCGATGTAACGACCACTACGCCCTCGCCTTTCGCCACAAGTTTATTGTTCGGCTATGTCGCGGAATTTATGTACCAGAGCGACGCCCCGCTGGCAGAGCGCCGGGCATCCGTACTGTCGCTGGACAGCGAGTTACTGCGCAATCTACTCGGACAGGTCGATCCGGGGGAATTACTCGACCCGCAGGTCATTCGCCAGGTGGAAGAAGAGTTGCAACGACTGGCTCCTGGCAGAAGAGCGAAAGGTGAAGAAGGATTGTTCGACCTGCTGCGCGAACTGGGGCCAATGACCGTTGAAGACCTGGCGCAACGGCATACAGGCAGCAGTGAAGAGGTTGCGTCGTATCTGGAAAATCTTCTTGCAGTAAAACGAATCTTCCCAGCGATGATTAGCGGACAGGAGCGTCTTGCCTGTATGGATGATGCCGCCAGGCTGCGTGATGCCCTCGGCGTACGACTACCAGAGTCATTGCCAGAGATTTATTTACATAGAGTCAGTTACCCGCTTCGCGACCTCTTTCTGCGCTATCTCCGGGCTCATGCTCTGGTCACGGCTGAACAACTGGCTCATGAGTTTAGTCTCGGTATTGCCATTGTCGAAGAGCAGCTTCAGCAACTGCGTGAACAGGGTCTGGTGATGAATCTGCAACAAGACATCTGGGTGAGCGATGAAGTATTTCGTCGTCTGCGTTTGCGCTCGCTGCAAGCCGCCAGAGAAGCGACGCGTCCCGTTGCAGCCACGACCTATGCGCGATTGCTGCTGGAACGTCAGGGCGTATTACCCGCCACCGATGGTAGCCCGGCGCTCTTTGCCTCAACATCGCCAGGCGTTTATGAGGGCGTAGATGGCGTGATGCGGGTGATCGAACAGCTTGCCGGAGTCGGTTTACCCGCCTCACTCTGGGAAAGCCAGATCCTGCCTGCCCGCGTACGCGACTATTCGTCAGAAATGCTCGATGAATTACTGGCAACCGGTGCGGTTATCTGGTCGGGGCAAAAAAAACTGGGTGAAGATGACGGCCTGGTGGCACTGCATCTACAGGAATATGCTGCAGAATCGTTCACTCCCGCCGAAGCGGATCAGGCGAATCGTTCGGCGCTGCAACAAGCGATAGTCGCTGTTCTGGCTGACGGAGGAGCCTGGTTTGCACAACAAATCAGCCAACGGATACGCGACAAAATCGGCGAATCGGTTGATCTCTCTGCCCTGCAAGAGGCGTTATGGGCGCTGGTCTGGCAAGGCGTCATCACCAGCGACATTTGGGCACCGTTACGCGCCCTCACCCGCAGCAGTTCCAACGCACGCACCTCAACTCGCCGCAGTCACCGGGCTCGTCGTGGACGTCCTGTCTATGCGCAACCCGTCTCGCCGCGGGTATCTTACAACACACCAAATCTGGCTGGACGCTGGTCGTTATTGCAGGTGGAGCCACTAAACGATACCGAAAGGATGCTGGCGCTGGCGGAAAATATGCTCGACCGCTACGGCATCATCAGTCGTCAGGCGGTGATAGCCGAAAATATCCCTGGCGGGTTTCCATCGATGCAAACGCTTTGTCGAAGTATGGAAGACTCCGGGCGAATTATGCGAGGTCGTTTTGTAGAAGGTCTGGGTGGCGCGCAATTCGCTGAACGTCTGACTATTGACCGATTGCGCGATCTGGCGACACAAGCCACGCAAACGCGCCACTATACACCAGTGGCGCTCTCTGCCAACGATCCGGCTAATGTGTGGGGAAATCTTCTGCCCTGGCCTGCACATCCGGCAACGCTGGTTCCAACGCGTCGGGCGGGTGCGCTGGTGGTCGTTTCTGGCGGCAAATTGTTACTCTATCTGGCGCAAGGTGGCAAAAAAATGCTGGTCTGGCAGGAAAAAGAGGAATTACTCGCCCCAGAGGTTTTCCACGCGCTGACTACCGCACTGCGTCGCGAACCACGGCTGCGCTTTACGCTAACAGAAGTGAATGATCTACCGGTCCGGCAAACGCCGATGTTTACGCTGCTGCGTGAGGCGGGATTTTCAAGTTCGCCACAAGGGCTGGATTGGGGATAGAGAAAGGACTGACGGATGCCCGTTCGCATCCGTCAGTATTGCAGGACGGATTATTCCGCGTCCGGCTCTTCAGACTTGTATTTAGCGGCAGTTTCTTTGATCAGCTGCTGCAGTTCGCCACGCTGATACATTTCGATCACGATATCACAACCGCCGACCAGCTCGCCGTCAACCCACAGTTGCGGGAAGGTCGGCCAGTTAGCATATTTCGGCAGTTCCGCACGAATGTCCGGATTCTGCAGAATATCAACATAGGCAAAACGTTCGCCACATGCGGCAAGCGCCTGGACTGCCTGGGCAGAGAAACCGCAGCTCGGCAGTTTCGGTGAACCTTTCATGTACAGCAGGATCGGGTTTTCAGCAATCTGGCGTTGGATTTTTTCGATAGTGGTGCTCATTGTCTTGCTTCCTCAAACTTCTTTACGGCAGTAATCTGACATTGTAGCGGGTCAGTGCGGCATCGGAAAATAACATTTTCATCACGCTTTTGCTATTTTATCCCTTTGCTCTATTTGTTGCATTTCAAATATTCGTTTCTTCTCTGATGCCGGCAAACTGGCGTATTTATAACCATTTTTAGCTTTCACTGCTGCATTTTTTTGCGCTCGCCAACGAAACGTATTTTTTAACAATAAAAGCTATTAACTTTCTCTTCTTCTATGCATTAGAATCATCAAGTTTTGTAAATCAGACGCAGGCATGATAGACCTGCCTTAACAGAGGGACGCTCAGTGGCGCGGATAAACCGTATTTCGATCACGCTCTGTGCTTTACTTTTTACCACCCTGCCTTTAACGCCTATGGCCCATGCTTCAAAGCAAGCCAGGGAGAGTTCTGCTACCACTCATATCACCAAAAAAGCAGATAAAAAGAAAAGCACGGCAACCACCAAAAAGACCCAGAAAACAGCGAAAAAAGCCGCCAGTAAAAGTACGACCAAAAGCAAAACCGCTTCTTCCGTTAAAAAATCTTCCATTACCGCTTCTAAAAACGCCAAAACTCGCAGCAAACACGCCGTCAATAAAACGGCCTCAGCCAGCTTTACCGAAAAGTGTACCAAACGTAAGGGCTATAAATCGCATTGTGTGAAAGTCAAAAATGCCGCGTCAGGAACTCTTGCCGACGCGCACAAAGCGAAGGTGCAAAAAGCTACGAAAGTGGCAATGAATAAACTGATGCAGCAAATTGGTAAGCCATATCGTTGGGGTGGCAGCTCACCGCGTACCGGTTTTGATTGCAGCGGCCTGGTTTATTACGCTTATAAAGATTTGGTGAAAATTCGTATTCCGCGTACGGCGAATGAAATGTATCACCTGCGTGATGCAGCGCCAATCGAACGTAGTGAACTGAAAAACGGCGACCTGGTCTTTTTCCGTACTCAGGGACGCGGCACAGCCGATCATGTCGGCGTGTATGTCGGCAACGGCAAATTTATTCAGTCACCGCGCACAGGTCAGGAAATTCAAATCACTTCTCTCAGTGAAGACTACTGGCAGCGCCACTATGTTGGCGCTCGTCGGGTAATGACCCCAAAAACACTTCGCTAAAACTTTACCCTGTTGTTACGGCAACAGGGTAAGTTCATCTTTTGTCTCACCTTTTAATTTGCTACCCTATCCATACGCACAATAAGGCTATTGTACGTATGCAAATTAATAATAAAGGAGAGTAGCAATGTCATTCGAATTACCTGCACTACCATATGCTAAAGATGCTCTGGCACCGCACATTTCTGCGGAAACCATCGAGTATCACTACGGCAAGCACCATCAGACTTATGTCACTAACCTGAACAACCTGATTAAAGGTACCGCGTTTGAAGGTAAATCACTGGAAGAGATTATTCGCAGCTCTGAAGGTGGCGTATTCAACAACGCAGCTCAGGTCTGGAACCATACTTTCTACTGGAACTGCCTGGCACCGAACGCCGGTGGCGAACCGACTGGAAAAGTCGCTGAAGCTATCGCCGCATCTTTTGGCAGCTTTGCCGATTTCAAAGCGCAGTTTACTGATGCAGCGATCAAAAACTTTGGTTCTGGCTGGACCTGGCTGGTGAAAAACAGCGATGGTAAACTGGCTATCGTTTCAACCTCTAACGCGGGTACTCCGCTGACCACCGATGCGACTCCGCTGCTGACCGTTGATGTCTGGGAACACGCTTATTACATCGACTATCGCAATGCACGTCCTGGCTATCTGGAGCACTTCTGGGCGCTGGTGAACTGGGAATTCGTAGCGAAAAATCTCGCTGCATAATAACTGATGGCAAATGCAGCATTGCCTGAAGCGCTACGCTTATCAGGCCTACGCGGATCATCGATGTAGGTCGGATAAGGCACTCGCCGCATCCGACAAGCGCTGCATGATACGACGCCTAACGCGTCTTTTCATGTCAACGCGGATGAGTCGTTAACACCGCATCCGGCAAGATAAATCGCACGTTGTCAGCAACTGTAACGCAGAAGGTTATCCTTCTGCGTTTTTGTTTAATTAGCTGTTAGCAACGCAAACTGTTTCAGGTTGTTTTCTGGCTGACATAAACACCAGCAATAATGCCAGTCCCGCGACAATCGCTCCCATCACTGGCACAAAGCTGTATCCCAGCCCAGCGGAAATTACCGCACCACCAGCAGCTGCTCCCAGCGCATTTCCAAGATTAAAGGCACCAATATTGACTGATGAAGACAGACCCGGCGCTTCACTGGCGACACGCATCACGCGCATCTGTAACGGCGGTACGACCGCAAAGGTTGCTGCGCCCCACACCACCATGCTAATAGCTGCGCCGAACTCATTGCGGGCCAGGAACGGGATTGCCAGCATAATCACCATCAGCAGCAACAAAAAGCCTTTCAACGTGCCGTTAACTGAACGATCTGCCAGTTTGCCGCCGAGATAGTTACCGATAGAGAATCCGACACCAATCAGCACCAGCATTGCCGTGACGAACACCGGTGTTGCGTGGGTAATACTTTGCAGTACCGGAGAGATATAGGTGTAGAGAGTAAACATTGCACCAGCTCCCAGTACCGTCGTCAGCAATGCAGACAGCACCTGCGGACGCATTAATACCGCCAGCTCTTTTTTCACTTCAGGTCGTGCCCCTGCACCACCTTTAGGTAATGAGAAGAACAGACTTACCATTGAAATCACTCCCAGCCCCGCCGTTGCCAGAAATGACATCCGCCAGCCGATGGTTTCACCCAACCAGGTCGCCGCCGGCACGCCACCGATATTTGCCAGGGTTAACCCCATAAACATAGTGGCAACTGCGCTGGCCTGTTTATGTTTTGGCACCACGCTTGCGGCCACGACTGAACCCAAACCAAAAAATGCTCCGTGATTCAGGCTGGTCAAAATGCGTGAAAGCATCAGGGTCATATAATCCGGCGCGATGGCGGAAAGAACGTTGCCTAGCGTGAAAATTGCCATCAGGAAAATCAACGCACTGCGGCGGGCACGATGAGAAAGTAGAAGCGTCATCAGCGGCGCGCCCACCATTACGCCAACTGCATAGGCACTGATTAACATTCCGGCAGCGGGAATCGAGACATCCACACCGCGCGCAATGACGGGCAACAAGCCCATTGGCGAGAACTCCGTTGTCCCGATACCAAACGCGCCAATCGCCAGCGCCAGCAACGGATAGTTAATTTTCATGCCTTATCTCCACCTCTTCGCGTCATTACGCGATATTCATTAAAGTGGCGAAAGCATGACAGCAATCACAAAAAAATGAAAATAACAAAAAGAGAAAACACTTTTGCCATTTTGCTAACAAACAGGAAGGAGATGCGAGGGAGAACGCGCTCCCTCGAGAGGAAATCAGTGCAGCGCGGCAGTCAAACCCACGGCTACGATCAAACCGAGGACGATAATCGTTGTTACCAGTGAAAATTTAAGGTCGGTGCTCATCAAGTTTTCTCCTTTTTTATTACCACACAAAAAGTGATATTACGCATTTTTACACACTGTGATGAAAAAATCTCCCGTCATTTATAATGATAAGTGTTTTTACCACTTCCCCTTTTCGTCAAGATCGGCCAAAATTCCACGCTTACACTATTTGCGTACTGGCCATTGACCCCTTCCTGACGCTCCGTGTCGTTTTTCCGGCGTACCGCAACACTTTTGTTGTGCGTAAGGTGTGTAAAGGCAAACGTTTACCTTGCGATTTTGCAGGAGCTGAAGTTAGGGTCTGGAGTGAAATGGAATGGCAACAATAAAAGATGTAGCGAAACGAGCAAACGTTTCCACTACAACTGTGTCACACGTGATCAACAAAACACGTTTCGTCGCTGAAGAAACGCGCAACGCCGTGTGGGCAGCGATTAAAGAATTACACTACTCCCCTAGCGCGGTGGCGCGTAGCCTGAAGGTTAACCACACCAAGTCTATCGGTTTGCTGGCGACCAGCAGCGAAGCGGCCTATTTTGCCGAGATCATTGAAGCGGTTGAAAAAAATTGCTTCCAGAAAGGTTACACCCTGATTCTGGGTAATGCGTGGAACAATCTTGAGAAACAGCGGGCTTATCTGTCGATGATGGCGCAAAAACGCGTCGATGGTCTGCTGGTGATGTGTTCTGAGTACCCAGAGCCGTTGCTGGCGATGCTGGAAGAGTATCGCCATATCCCAATGGTGGTGATGGACTGGGGTGAAGCAAAAGCTGACTTCACCGATGCGGTCATTGATAACGCGTTCGAAGGCGGCTACATGGCCGGGCGTTATCTGATTGAACGCGGTCACCGCGAAATCGGCGTTATCCCCGGCCCGCTGGAACGTAACACTGGCGCAGGCCGCCTTGCCGGTTTTATGAAGGCGATGGAAGAAGCAATGATCAAGGTGCCGGAAAGCTGGATTGTGCAGGGTGATTTTGAACCTGAATCCGGTTATCGCGCCATGCAGCAAATCCTGTCGCAGCCGCATCGCCCTACTGCCGTCTTCTGTGGTGGCGATATCATGGCAATGGGCGCACTTTGTGCTGCTGATGAAATGGGCCTGCGCGTCCCGCAGGATGTTTCGCTGATCGGTTATGATAACGTGCGCAACGCCCGCTATTTTACGCCGGCGCTGACCACGATCCATCAGCCAAAAGACTCGCTGGGTGAAACAGCGTTCAACATGCTGTTGGATCGTATCGTCAACAAACGTGAAGAACCGCAGTCCATTGAAGTGCATCCGCGCTTGATTGAACGCCGCTCCGTGGCTGACGGCCCGTTCCGCGACTATCGTCGTTAATCACCCGTTGCGGGAGTCTCTTCCGGCTCCCGCAGCCACTCCTTATTCAGCGTCTCACTATCGCCGAGATACTCAAGCAACCAGGTTAACGCAGGCGACATATCATTTTGCTGCCATGTCAGACAACATGCCGAATCCGGAAAGGGGTTTTCCAGTTCTAATGCTACCCACTTCCCCTCATTAAGCCACGGTTTGGCGAAATGTGTTGGCACCATCCCTATGCATAATCCTGCCGAGATACAGGTTGCCGATGATTCCCAGTCAGGCACGACAAGTCTTTTTTGGTTATCCAGCAACCAGGTAATACGCTTAGGTAGCGTTCGCGAGGTGTCTTCGCGCACCAACGACGGCCAGTTGCGCAACGTATCATCGCTGAATGGGCCATCCATCAACGCCAGCGGGTGGTGGCTGGCAACAACGCAACTCCAGCTTAGCATCCCCATATCCCGGAAGGCATAACGACCGCCTACCGGAATCGCGCGTGTTGCGCCAATCGCCAGTTCCACGCGCCCGTCGGAAAGCGCATCCCAGACACCGTTGAACACTTCCTGAAAGACAAGAAGTTCGACATCATCAAAATGGCGATAAAAATCAACGATCATCTGCCGTGTACGTTCTGGCCTGACAATATTATCCACTGCGATAGCTAACTGACCGCGCCAGCCGTTCGCTATCTGCTGACATTGCTGGCGGGTGATCTGCATTTTTTTGACAACAGAGCGCCCTTCTTTGAGAAACCACGCTCCAGCAGCGGTCAGCTCCACATCACGGTGCCGTCGTTCAAAGAGCGGCACCGCCAGCCACTCTTCCAGCTGACGCACGGTATAGCTGACCGCAGAAGGAACGCGATGCAGCTCCTGTGCCGCAGCGCTAAAACTACCATTACGCGCTACCGCATCAACAACTTCGAGTGAATATTCTGACCACATAGTCTGCCTACAAAATTTTTGAAACCAGTCATCAAATATTACCGTTTCACAACACTAATTTCACTCCCTACACTTTGCGGCGGTGTTTAATTGAGAGATTTAGAGAATATACATGCAACCTGGGAAAAGATTTTTAGTCTGGCTGGCGGGTTTGAGCGTACTCGGTTTTCTGGCAACCGATATGTATCTGCCTGCTTTCGCCGCCATACAGGCCGACCTGCAAACGCCTGCGTCTGCTGTCAGTGCCAGCCTTAGTCTGTTCCTTGCCGGTTTTGCCGCAGCCCAGCTTCTGTGGGGGCCACTCTCCGACCGTTATGGTCGTAAACCGGTGTTATTAATCGGCCTGACAATTTTTGCGTTAGGTAGTCTGGGGATGCTGTGGGTAGAAAACGCCGCTACGCTGCTGGTATTGCGTTTTGTACAGGCTGTGGGGGTCTGCGCCGCGGCGGTTATCTGGCAAGCGTTAGTGACGGATTATTATCCTTCACAGAAAGTCAACCGTATTTTTGCGACCATCATGCCGCTGGTGGGTCTGTCTCCGGCACTTGCTCCCCTGTTAGGAAGCTGGCTGCTGGTCCATTTTTCCTGGCAGGCGATTTTCGCCACCCTGTTTGCCATTACCGTGGTGCTGATTCTGCCTATTTTCTGGCTCAAACCCACGACGAAGGCCCGTAACAATAGTCAGGATGGTCTGACCTTTACCGACCTGCTACGTTCTAAAACCTATCGCGGCAACGTGCTGATATATGCGGCCTGTTCAGCCAGTTTTTTTGCATGGCTGACCGGTTCACCGTTCATCCTTAGTGAAATGGGCTACAGCCCGGCAGTTATTGGTTTAAGTTATGTCCCGCAAACTATCGCGTTTCTGATTGGTGGTTATGGCTGTCGCGCCGCACTGCAGAAATGGCAAGGCAAGCAGTTATTACCGTGGTTGCTGGTGCTGTTTGCTGTCAGCGTCATTGCGACCTGGGCTGCAGGCTTCATTAGCCATGTGTCGCTGGTCGAAATCCTGATCCCATTCTGTGTGATGGCGATTGCCAATGGCGCGATCTACCCTATTGTTGTCGCCCAGGCGCTGCGTCCCTTCCCACACGCAACTGGTCGCGCCGCAGCTTTGCAGAACACTCTACAACTGGGTCTGTGCTTCCTCGCAAGTCTGGTAGTTTCCTGGCTGATCAGTATCAGCACGCCATTGCTCACCACCACCAGCGTGATGTTATCAACAGTAGTGCTGGTCGCGCTGGGTTACATGATGCAACGTTGTGAAGAAGTTGGCTGCCAGAATCATGGCAATGCCGAAGTCGCTCATAGCGAATCACACTGATCTATATCGATATACTTATACTTAGGCTGCTAACAAAATTTTGTTGTATGATTGAAATTAGCGGCCTATACTAATTTCGAGTTGTTAAAGCTACTATAAATATTATGTTTTTACGGGGACAGGATCGCTCCCGACTCACTATGGATGGTCATTTCGGCAAGGGTTCCTCCTTTCCCTCTGTTCTACGTCGGATTATAGACTCGCGGTTTTTTCTGCGAGATTTCTCACAAAGCCCAAAAAGCGTCTACGCTGTTTTAAGGTTCTGATCACCGACCAGTGATGGAGAAACTATGAGTTCATCGTGTATAGAAGAAGTCAGCGTACCGGATGACAACTGGTACCGTATCGCCAACGAATTACTTAGCCGTGCCGGTATAGCCATTAACGGTTCTGCCCCGGCGGATATTCGTGTGAAAAACCCCGATTTTTTTAAACGCGTTCTGCAAGAAGGCTCTTTGGGGTTAGGCGAAAGTTATATGGATGGCTGGTGGGAATGTGACCGACTGGATATGTTTTTTAGCAAAGTCTTACGCGCAGGTCTCGAGAACCAACTCCCCCATCATTTCAAAGACACGCTGCGTATTGCCGGCGCTCGTCTCTTCAATCTGCAGAGTAAAAAACGTGCCTGGATAGTCGGCAAAGAGCATTACGATTTGGGTAATGACTTGTTCAGCCGCATGCTTGATCCCTTCATGCAATATTCCTGCGCTTACTGGAAAGATGCCGATAATCTGGAATCTGCCCAGCAGGCGAAGCTCAAAATGATTTGTGAAAAATTGCAGTTAAAACCAGGGATGCGCGTACTGGATATTGGCTGCGGCTGGGGCGGACTGGCACACTACATGGCATCTAATTATGACGTAAGCGTGGTGGGCGTCACCATTTCTGCCGAACAGCAAAAAATGGCTCAGGAACGCTGTGAAGGCCTGGATGTCACCATTTTGCTGCAAGATTATCGTGACCTGAACGACCAGTTTGATCGTATTGTTTCTGTGGGGATGTTCGAGCACGTCGGACCGAAAAATTACGATACCTATTTTGCGGTGGTGGATCGTAATTTGAAACCGGAAGGCATATTCCTGCTCCATACTATCGGTTCGAAAAAAACCGATCTGAATGTTGATCCCTGGATTAATAAATATATTTTTCCGAACGGTTGCCTGCCCTCTGTACGCCAGATTGCTCAGTCCAGCGAACCCCACTTTGTGATGGAAGACTGGCATAACTTCGGTGCTGATTACGATACTACGTTGATGGCGTGGTATGAACGATTCCTCGCCGCATGGCCAGAAATTGCGGATAACTATAGTGAACGCTTTAAACGAATGTTTACCTATTATCTGAATGCCTGTGCAGGTGCTTTCCGCGCCCGTGATATTCAGCTCTGGCAGGTCGTGTTCTCACGCGGTGTTGAAAACGGCCTTCGAGTGGCTCGCTAAAGGCTATTCTATCGCCCCCTCTCCGGGGGCGATTTCAGATCAGGCTTCTGTGCCTGGTTGATTCATGGCATTTTCTCGTGCCGCCAGCACACGTTCTACCGTATCTACCACTGCCTGAGTTTGTGGATCGATTTCAATGTTGACGCGTGCGCCAAGTTTTTTCTTCCCAAGAGTCGTGCGTTCCAGTGTTTCCGGAATTAAATGGACGCAAAAACGCGTTGGCGTGACTTCGCCGACGGTCAGGCTAATACCGTCGATGCCAATAAATCCTTTGTACAGAATATATTTCATCAACTGACTATCCTGGACTTTAAACCAGATCTGGCGATTATTTTCTGAGGTTAATATTTTCGCCACTTCAGCAGTGGTCATAATATGACCTGACATTAAGTGTCCGCCAATTTCATCACTGAATTTCGCCGCACGCTCAACGTTTACCCAATCCCCCACTTTTAAATCGCCAAGATTGGTAATGCGTAACGTTTCTTTCATCAGGTCAAAACTGACATGGTTGCCGTTAATTTCCGTCACGGTCAGGCAGCAACCGTTATGCGCCACGGAAGCACCGGTTTCCAGGCCGTCCAGCATGTGGTCGGGTAACTCCACCACATGCGTACGAAAATTTGGTTTCTCGTCAATCGACACCAGTTTTGCGGTGCCCTGTACAATCCCCGTAAACATACTTACAACTCCTGAAATCAGTTAAGACATTCTGTTCAGCACAATAGCAGGTGGAAAACGCCCTTACCAGTGAAGGGGTAAGAATGGCTATTTTTTCACTGGAGAATTAATAAATCCTCGCTACAATAGACTGAATTTCCCCTGCTTCTTCTTTTTGCTGCCCATTCAGGCGGCTTTTTAGTCTCTCATATAACTACAAATAAAAGGTGTTCACGTGCAGAAGTATATCAGTGAAGCGCGTCTGTTATTAGCATTAGCAATCCCGGTGATTCTCGCGCAAATCGCCCAAACTGCGATGGGTTTTGTCGATACCGTGATGGCGGGCGGCTATAGTGCCACCGACATGGCGGCGGTCGCTATCGGTACTTCTATCTGGCTTCCGGCGATCCTCTTTGGTCACGGACTGCTGCTGGCATTAACGCCGGTTATCGCGCAATTAAATGGTTCCGGTCGACGTGAGCGCATTGCGCATCAGGTGCGACAAGGTTTCTGGCTGGCAGGTTTTGTTTCCGTTCTCATTATGCTGGTGCTGTGGAATGCAGGTTACATTATCCGCTCCATGGAAAACATCGATCCGGCTCTGGCGGACAAAGCCGTGGGTTATCTGCGTGCGTTGTTGTGGGGCGCGCCGGGATATCTGTTCTTCCAGGTTGCCCGTAACCAGTGTGAAGGTCTGGCAAAAACCAAGCCGGGTATGGTAATGGGCTTTATCGGCCTGCTGGTGAACATCCCGGTGAACTATATCTTTATTTATGGTCATTTCGGTATGCCTGAGCTCGGTGGCGTTGGTTGTGGCGTGGCTACTGCGGCGGTGTATTGGGTCATGTTCCTTGCCATGGTTTCTTACATTAAACGCGCCCGCTCCATGCGCGATATTCGTAACGAAAAAGGCACCGCAAAACCCGATCCTGCGGTTATGAAACGACTGATTCAACTCGGTTTGCCGATTGCGCTGGCACTGTTCTTTGAAGTGACACTGTTTGCCGTCGTGGCTCTGTTAGTGTCTCCGCTCGGTATTGTTGATGTCGCAGGACACCAGATTGCCCTGAACTTTAGTTCACTAATGTTCGTGCTTCCAATGTCGCTGGCGGCAGCGGTAACTATCCGCGTAGGTTATCGTCTGGGTCAGGGCTCAACGCTGGATGCGCAAACCGCTGCGCGGACCGGGCTTATGGTGGGTGTCTGTATGGCAACCCTGACGGCCATTTTCACGGTTTCACTGCGGGAGCAAATCGCCCTGTTGTACAACGACAATCCCGAGGTTGTAACGCTGGCTGCGCATTTGATGTTGCTGGCGGCGGTATATCAGATTTCTGACTCAATCCAGGTGATTGGCAGTGGGATTTTGCGTGGTTATAAAGATACGCGTTCCATTTTCTATATTACCTTTACGGCTTACTGGGTGCTGGGCTTGCCAAGCGGCTATATTCTGGCACTGACCGATCTGGTCGTTGAACCTATGGGGCCAGCAGGCTTCTGGATAGGCTTTATTATTGGCCTGACGTCGGCAGCCATTATGATGATGTTGCGTATGCGGTTCCTGCAACGTCTGCCGTCAGCCATCATTCTGCAACGAGCATCCCGCTAATAAAGACAAGGCGCAACCTTCACGGGTTGCGCCTGTATTTTTACGCAGGCTGGAGCGTTGCGCCAATCCCGTCTTCGTCTGGCTGTAATTTCAGAGCGTTACACAGAGTTTGCCGACTGGCATCTGTTATCTCAACGTGTATATCCCCGGTAACTTCCCCTTTCACATTGATGAAGTCAGGTGAAATTTCTTTTGCACTGGTTTGCAGGCAAATCGCTCCCTCTCCGCGCAGGCGTTTCACTTTCAGTTGCACATGCGTTGCCGCATCAGTGATCAGCCACAGTTTTCCACCATTCAGATTGATGTTACCAACAATGAAAGTGACACTGTCACCTTTTACCGTACTGCCGTCTAGAATCAACACACCGCCCTGCTGTACAGTAATCGTTGATTGTTGCAGCTCTGCGCCATAACCAATAATCATTGAAGCGCCGTCCAGTAATGCAACACTCCCGGTCAGTTCAACCGGTGCGCGATCTTCCTCTACGACAAAATTTTCGTCCGCGCTGGTGGGTGACAACAGGATCACTGTCCCACCTTGTATTACCGCGTTTTCCAGCGTACCGGCATGCACTTCAGCCCGACCACCCACATTCACGGACAGGTTTTGCGTCTTACCGGAACTGTAGAGCTGAAGGCCATCCGTCCCCAGACGATAAATGGATCCATTCTCAACAATAGTGTCAGAGTCTTCACCACCGAGATTATTCATGGTGCCACCAGCAAGCAACGTATCACTGGCTTTCCCGGCCAGCATAAAAACGCCGCCCTGATTAATCTCACAATTGCTGGCTTCCCCACCTGGATACACCAACAATTCACCACCTTCATCTACCACGACCGCTGAGGTTGTCCCATTAACCAACAGGCCGCCCTCTTGATCGAGAATGATTTTTTCCGCGCGATGTCCTTCCAGTACACGCAGGTTACCGCCATTTTCCAGCAACAAACCGCAGGCATAACCTTTATCAACGCTGAATTCACCTTCGGGATGGCGGCCATTAACCGTAGCGAGCGTAGAGAGACTAATTGCGCCTCCCTCGGACTGAACAATATCTGTGGCAATGGCACCATCGCTGACCGATAGCGTGCCATTGTTACCGTACTGTGTGCATTTGGCGATCCCACCGGTTGCCACTTTCAACCAGCCAGCCCCCGTGACCACGGTATTTTCGGCTCTTCCGCCAGCTTCAACAATCAACTCGCCTTCAGTAAGTTGCGTCGCGCCAATGACCTCGCCGGTCTTAACAATTTGCACGTTCCCGTCGCTCATCAAGTTTTTCGCATCAGATCCCATGATTTATTCCTTTGCTGCATCTGTGTGCCTTTATTGCTACCTAAGTGTAAAGGCTACGGAGGATTTATCCACGACAGATTTGAGATGGTGGCAAACAACTCTGTTTAAACTCTGATACACGAATTATTGGGTTGTATCAGATGTAAATGCGATCCTGAATAAAAATCACCCTTGCAAATCAACAAAATATAGCCAATTTGCTTAAAAGCTCTGCAAACGGTCGAAATAGCGCAGAAAATTACGTTTTGCCTCTTGCCACCTTCCCACTCTGCCGCTAATATTCGTCCCCGTTGTCACCTACAACGTTGCGTTCATAGCTCAGTTGGTTAGAGCACCACCTTGACATGGTGGGGGTCGTTGGTTCGAGTCCAATTGAACGCACCATCCTGCGTCCGTAGCTCAGTTGGTTAGAGCACCACCTTGACATGGTGGGGGTCGGTGGTTCGAGTCCACTCGGACGCACCAGATTTTCTTAATCTGGTCTTCTCCTTTTTCCCTTTGTTTCTTCTCTGTATCCAATACGTTAAAAGATTTACACTGTCTTCGTATGCGTTATCAGAAGGAGAATCGCTATGGCAACTTTGTTACAACTTCATTTTGCTTTTAATGGCCCATTTGGCGACGCAATGGCTGAGCAGCTTAAACCACTTGCTGAGTCGATTAATCAGGAACCTGGTTTTCTGTGGAAGGTATGGACAGAAAGTGAAAAGAACCACGAAGCCGGTGGGATCTACCTTTTCACTGATGAAAAAAGCGCCCTTGCCTATCTGGAAAAACATACTGCCCGACTGAAAAATCTCGGCGTTGAGGAAGTTGTCGCCAAAGTTTTCGATGTCAATGAGCCACTTAGTCAAATCAATCAGGCAAAACTCGCCTGACAGAATTTAATCAAGGGCGGTTAGCGCCCTTTTCATCCCTGTCTGAAATTTCTCAAATTCTAAAAATCTCAACCAAACTTATCTGATAACACTAAATTCGAAAGAATGCGTACAGGTAAGTAACAATGAAAAAAATTGCTATTGTGGGTGCCGGGCCTACGGGGATCTACACCTTATTCTCGCTTCTACAGCAACAAACTCCACTTTCTATTTCTATCTTCGAGCAGGCTGACGAGGCCGGTGTCGGGATGCCATACAGTGATGAGGAAAACTCAAAAATGATGCTGGCAAATATTGCCAGTATTGAAATACCGCCGATTTATTGTACGTATCTCGAATGGCTACAAAAGCAAGAAGACAGCCATCTCCAGCGTTATGGCGTTAAAAAAGAAACCTTGCACGATCGTCAGTTTTTACCGCGAATTCTGCTGGGCGAATATTTCCGCGATCAATTTTTACGACTAGTAGACCAGGCACGACAGCAAAAATTTGCAGTGGCTGTTTATGAATCATGCCAGGTTACCGATCTGCAAATTACAAATGCTGGCGTCATGCTCGCTACAAATCAGGATTTACCCAGCGAGACGTTTGATTTAGCGGTGATCGCCACGGGTCACGTCTGGCCTGATGAAGAAGAAGCAACCCGAACGTATTTTCCCAGCCCGTGGTCAGGCCTGATGGAAGCAAAGGTCGATGCGTGTAACGTGGGTATTATGGGAACATCCTTGAGCGGACTGGATGCGGCAATGGCAGTGGCTATTCAGCATGGTTCGTTCATTGAAGATGATAAACAACACGTCGTTTTTCACCGCGATAACGCAAGTGAAAAGCTAAATATCACGTTGTTGTCGCGCACGGGTATTTTACCCGAAGCCGATTTCTATTGCCCTATTCCCTACGAGCCCTTACACATCGTCACCGATCAGGCATTAAATGCTGAGATTCAAAAAGGCGAAGAGGGCCTTTTGGATCGGGTATTTAGATTGATAGTAGAGGAAATCAAGTTTGCTGATCCAGACTGGAGTCAACGCATAGCCTTAGAGAGCCTGAATGTCGATTCCTTTGCTCAAGCCTGGTTTGCCGAGCGCAAACAACGCGACCCATTTGACTGGGCAGAAAAAAATCTCCAGGAAGTCGAACGCAATAAACGAGAAAAACATACTGTTCCCTGGCGTTATGTCATTCTGCGCCTGCATGAAGCCGTACAGGAAATTGTTCCACATCTGAATGAACACGACCATAAACGGTTCAGTAAAGGCCTTGCCCGGGTTTTCATCGATAATTATGCGGCAATCCCTTCAGAGTCTATTCGTCGCCTACTTGCCTTATGTGAAGCGGGAATCATTCATATTCTCGCCCTCGGTGAAGACTACAAAATGGAAATTAATGAGTCGCGCACCGTCCTGAAAACGGAAGACAACAGCTACTC
This sequence comes from Escherichia sp. XD33, assembly GCF_019375075.1. Taxonomy (NCBI): domain Bacteria; kingdom Pseudomonadati; phylum Pseudomonadota; class Gammaproteobacteria; order Enterobacterales; family Enterobacteriaceae; genus Escherichia; species Escherichia sp. XD33. Next base: position 96,667 of record NZ_JAENDM010000002.1, on the reverse strand, counting down.
GTTTGACGTTTTTATTGATGCCCGCGGACAACGTCCGCTTAAAGTGAAAGATATCCCTTTCCCTGGGCTACGCGAGCAATTACAGAAAACAGGGGATGAAATCCCTGATGTTGGCGAAGATTATACGTTACAGCAACCCGAAGATATTCGTGGGCGCGTAGCGTTCGGCGCGTTGCCCTGGTTGATGCACGACCAGCCTTTCGTTCAGGGACTTACGGCATGTGCAGAAATTGGTGAGGCGATGGCTCGGGCGGTCGTAAAGCCTGCATCCCGTGCTCGTCGGCGTCTTTCGTTTGATTAAAGGTAAAGCTATCAGCATTCAACAAACTGATGCTGTTCATTAAGACGATAGCGGACTCCGGCTCGAATATTGTTTTCACCTTCAATGGCGACGGCGAAGCGAACTCTTTCGCCGTCATGATATGCCAGTGCGGCGCTTCCTCCTGGCCCGAGAATAATTGAGTCGACCACGCCCGTGCTCACTACCGTTGAATTTTCACCGCTGGCAATGATGTGTACATTGTCGCCGCTGTTGGCAATTCTGGCGTTTGCGCCAAAGCTGGCGATTTGCACCAGGTCACCATTACTGGCGACATGACACCGTTCACCCAATGTACAAACGCGTACTCGCATTCCGGTATTCGCAATCCGACTGCTATCTCCAGCGCTGCTTATCCGCGAAGAATTACCGGTTACAGCAACCCGTGCGCGTTCACCGGAGCTGCCAATGTGACTGTTAAAGCCGACACTTCCAATCCGCACGCTATAACCCATACTGGCAATTTGCGCGGCATACCCAGCGGTTGCGATTCTGGCGTTATCCTCACAACAGCCGATGCGAGCATGATCGTCGCTGCGGGCAAACTGACTGCAAAATGGTCTCTCTCCGGGGTCTGTGGCCAGTTTTTGCATAGAGGAAACTTCCTGATGCGCGAAGTTTTCATCCGCCAGCCATTTTTTCCACGCATACTCAACCAGACTCTCCGCCCAGTCCGTATATCCTTCCTCAATCAGTGCATGATGAATATCGGCATAACTACCGCCGCGTGGGAAATGGCGCAGGAACCAGCGATACATCACCGCTCCGATACGCCATTCTCGCAGGTCTGCTTGTGTAATGATCATTCGTTAGTGCCGGTGATAGCCATCGACCATGCTTTTAAAGGTTTCGTGTGGCGTACGCCCCGTGGTGCAAAGATAAAGATGACCGAAGATAAAAAAGAGGCTTATAAATGCCAGAGCAAAATGTGTCTGCAATAACCAGTATCTTACGCCAGGAAACACATCTCCCACGGCTTGCGGATAGAGACACAGCAGCCCCGTCAATAGTAACAACGGCAGCAATCCATACATGACACCAACATAGGCGACCTGCTGTAAGGGATTAAATTTAGACTGGGTTGTTGCCGGGAAAGGATGTTCTTCCCCCTGCATAATGCCAAACAAATAAAATCGCGTTTGTTTTGCCGCTCGTTCCAGCCACCCCTGACGACGAATGCGATAGTGGTGACCATTATCCCCAACGGCATTGATCAGCACAAAGCCGAGCCAGCATGCCAGTAACAAAAATCCGCAAACTTCATGCACCGCAACCAGACTTTTAACCGCAGTTGCGCCCACCATCGCAAAGTGATTTATCAGCCCACTGGCCAGCAACAATACAAAGAGTAACGCATTCGACCAGTGCCATAATCTGACCGCTTTGCTGTAAAGATAAATCTTCTCACCATGATCGGTGGCTGATTTCTTCACGCCACGAGCACGAAGCAAGGCATGCAGCCCCAGCACCAACCACATCCCAACCAGCAATACTCCGGCAATGATCAACCACACCGGCCAAAATTCGGGAGTGAACTGTGGCACATAGTTCGCTAACTGGCTCTGAAACTGTTCAGCATGTTGCGACGGGTTCATACATTTTCCTTTTTAATCAAATGTTGACCGAACCGGCGATACAGATGCGGTTTCCCGGCACCAGGTAGCTGATATTGATAGTATTTATTTTGCTGCAACCACGCCTGAATTTCTGGGCTATCTTCGCGACCAAAGATCAATGCGTGTTCCGGGCAGGCGCTGACGCAAATGGGCGGAAAGCCTTTTGCCAGTCGGGACTCAGCGCAGAAATCACATTTATCTGCCACTTTAGTGACAGGGTTAAGGTAGCGAACCTGGTACGGACAAGCGCCAATGCAATAACTGCAGCCGATGCACTGCGATTTTTCTACCCGCACGATCCCCTGCTCATCACGCCACGACGCCCCCGTCGGGCAAACGTCGATGCACGGAGCATCTTCGCAGTGCTGACATGACTGGCGAAAAAAGTGATACTGCGTTTCGTTGTCGTTATCGGTGACTGGAATGTGTGCTATCGATAAACGGCTTCCCTGAGCGGGGACGTGGTTAGTTTTACGGCATGCGCGGGCGCAAATATTACAGCCATTGCACCGTGACTCGTCATGAATCATGGCATACCGAACTTCCTTTTCTTGCCTCGTGTTCGCTAACAGAGAAGACGCAGAACCAGTAAAAAAGATTACTGTTCCCATCCCCAGAACAAATTTGCGTCGAGTGAAGGACATCTGATTATCCCCTAATGCAGTGGCTGCAACTGTCCACCCTATCCATGACATCTCCCTGAAATTTCAGGGGTTCTGAAACTGCTCTACCTCGAACCATTCGCATAAGCCATAAGCCTTGCCATAGGTCATAAATCGCTCGCTAAACAAGTACAACACCGCCGTCGATGACTCCACCTGCCGTATATCGGCATATTCAGGTGCAACATCCATCGCGGCGATCGCGGCTTCAATCTGCGCTTCCTGGAAGTAATATGGCGCTTGCATCAGCATGGCGACTTTGTAAGGACGAGGATACGTCTGGCACTCAAAACGAACGGCGTGTGCAATGGCGCGACAAATGTCCTGCTCCACAACTTGCAAAGACATCGCCGCGTAGTTTTCACTCATGGCCTGCGTTGAGTAATAGTAATCATCCTTGCTTCCCGTCAAACAAGCGATATCCGCGTAGTCTCCGTTCTGCTTAATGCTTTCCAGCAAAACTGACAGTTCCTCTTCTGCAACCAAATAGGGTGGCGAGAGAAACACGGCGCGCGCCACCAGCTGCCCAGCCGCAGAATGCTGGCGAATGAACTCAGCCAGGATTTCAGCAGGTTCTGGTTCGGTTACCGTATCAACGGGGTGACGCATCCCCTGCAACCATTGCCGCTTCGCCTCGTCAACTTCGCTGACTTTCGCTAACGGCAATTCATCCTGATGGTTCATCTTACCCATTCCTTACGCAGGCAGTAGATTGTGTGCTGCCAGATCGGCGGCAATATCTTCCAGCCCCAGACGCTGCAATGTTTCGCGGGTTGGACAACCAAGCTGTGGGTCCCAGCCCATTTCTTTGTAGAACATCGTGAGCGAAGCATGCATATCGTCACGATCCATTTTGTCAGTACCTTCAGTAAAGACCGGGATCTGCGGATCCTTGTCGAATACCCAGGAACAGATAAGATCGTGTTCATTACGCATATCTTTGGTTTGCATCAGTTTTACCGTGTAGGCACGATGCAACGTAAAAATACGCTCTGCAGCTAAATCTAATTTTTCCTGAGTCATCTCTTCGCCGGTGATCGCTTTGAAGAATTTGGCTTCAAGCGCCAGATCGCCCCGGTAATTACGGCTTTTCAGCGGCGAAACGGTCATTGGCCAGACCCAGTTGCACAGGGTGACGGCGTTATGCAAACAGACCCGCAACAGCGACCACTTTGCATATTTAATTTTTGCGTCATTGATTGGCGTGTAGTTTTTGGTTTCATCGTAAGCATCTTCAGAACCAAAAAGTTCTTTCGCCACTTCACGTTGCAGTTTCAATGGCAAGCCGGAACCAATAAAGTTGATATGGGTATGCGTCATGCAGTCACGGTTGAACATACAGTTAACAATGGAACCAACCTGCGCTGACGCTTCATTGGCATGGTGAACCGGATAGCCAAACGGCGACCAGAGTTTATTTTTCGCGTAGCCCCAGTACTCTTCACCCAAATTCCAGCGTTCTGCGATGGCATATGAACCATCAGCCAGGTGACTCAGCTCACCCACACGATGCGCCAGACGGTAGTAAAAATCTTTAATGAAGTTAACATCACCCGCTTCCAGTTGATCCCAGCGAATTTCTGCATACTCTTCAGCTGGCAGAACACGCTTGAACACACCTTTGCTGTAACAATAAGTAAAGTCGCGATGCAACTGCCCGTAGTTACACCATAGGCCGTAGTCATCGAACAAATTCAGACCCACCAGGTTACCAATCACACGACCATCGTCTTTATCTTCAAAATCTTTCGGCCCGTTCGGGAAGATGGTGGTATGGACAAAGTTTGCTACACAAGTGTTACCACCTGTGCTGGGCACGCCAAACTCTTTCACCCGAGGAATATTCATTTGGGTCATACAACGGATCGGGCAAGAGTGGCAGCCGCTCATTTTTACTGTGTATTTCTCTGCCGCCGGTCCTAAGTCAAAAACGGATTTATAGGTACGAAAGCCGACCGTATTCTGATTGCCTGGCGGAATTTCACCCGTTTCAATCGGACCACCTTCAGCCGCGCCCCAAAACAGCCCTTTACGTGCTGTCCAGCGTGACTTGGGATCTGAATACTCTGCCCACGATTGTGGCGTACTTGGCACGACATGGTTGTTATTCGCACCAATAAGTTCAGTCATCATGTAATCATTGAGACGCTTCATCTCCTGACGATCGGCAATGTTGACCCCTTTCGTCCCTTCAACCGCAATCGCTTTCAGGTTTTTCGAACCCATTATTGCGCCAGTTCCCGCACCGCCGCTGTGGTTACGGCTATTCAACATGCCAGAGAGAGGAACAAGGTTTTCCCCAGCCTGACCAATAGCCGCCACACAGGTTTCCGGACTGGTCAATCGACAAATTTCTTCCGTCGTTGCGCGCGTCCCTTTTCCCCATAAGAAATCGGCTTTTTCCAGGCTAACTTTGTCATCTTTAATCTTCAGCCATACCGGTGATTTCGCCTTCCCTTCGATAATAATGACGTCGTATCCAGCGAATTTCATTTGCGCTGCAAAAAAGCCACCCATATGGGCATCGACGACTAAATTTCCTTTGGTAAAAGTAGAAAGTGAGGTGATATTTACGCGAGAACTACAGGGGGCACCAGATCCAGTTAATGGGCCGGTAGCAAAGACTAATTTATTCGCTTCATCGAAAGGTTTCGTGCCTGGCGGTACTTCGTCATACATAATTTTGTAGCCGAAGCCCATGCCACCGACAAAACTTTTAAACTTACTGGAATCTTCGAGGGTAATATTTCCTGTCGTGAGATTGACTCTTAATATATTACCTGTCCAACCGTTAGCCATGATTTTTTCCTTTGCAAGATTCACACAGTAATATCTTTCCACTCGATAATTTTTAACGCCCCTGTTGGGCAGGCGTTTGCGCATTCACCGCATAACACACATTTCGAGGATTTTTTACTTTCGGTATTTACGGTGGCCATCATCCACGGGCATGCCGTAGTACAGGCGCTACAGCCAATACAGCGTTTATGATCGACGGTAATACAGCCTTCTTTCTGCTGCCAGGTAATCGCACCAATCGGGCAGACGTTCATGCATTGCGGCTCTTTGCATTGACGGCAGGTGTCCGCGGTATAGTTGAGATCGCCATACAGGCCGCCGCCAGAGCCAACCCCGTTGTCGCCAAAGAAATAATTGCGATGGATTTTGATACGGGAGAAGAATGTCCCTACTGAGCCATCGTTGAAGTTGGTACAAGAGATTTCACAGCGGTGGCAACCCGTGCATCGCGCTCGCTGGGTCACCAGCACCCCTTTGGGGGTATTTATCAACCCTACTGTGCCGCTATCAATATCTTCCTGTTTGCAACCCAAAAGTGACAGTAACGCAGGGGCAATTGTTAGACCAGCAAGGCCTTTTCCTGATATACGCAAGAATTCTAATCGCGTTAAGCCAATATCTAATAGTGGACGATCAACCGGGTTCATTTATTTCGCATCCTCTTCGCAAACACAGTGCTGACAATTCAGCAGCCTGATATTAAGCATTCAACTAATACGCTGCTGACTCTGTCCCCAACACCAGATATTTTCCCTAACCCGATAGTGTATGAGAAAAGATTAACGCCGATAAACCAATCCTTTATGGTTAGGAGAAAAAATAATGTGATTATTCTGAGCCCTTAACATTGATCGTTATCAATTAAAATTACAAAGCAAGAAATTATAAGTGAACTGATATTTATTATCATTTGAAATAAATTTAACTTAAGCGACAATTATTTGTGACTTTCATTGCAGAAAATAAAAATAACATTATCGCTATAAATTAAAATACATACCGAAATTCGTATAATTTCAGCAGTTGTTATTTAGAATGATTAACTGGACCGCAACTGAAGCAAGAATATCAGGATGAAGCTTACCGCCTCATCCTGAATGGTCATTTTACCAGTGCGTTAATGACGGTTTCCATCGCCTGCTTTTCCAGCTCACTGCGCTGAATGCGTTTATTGGCTAATGCTGTACGTAATACGCCTGCGATAACAATATGCTTTGGTTCCTGCCCCAGATCGCGCATTTCCAGCACAACTTTACCGACAACTCTGCACATTTCTCGGTACAGTTCATCCTCTTTTGTCCGATTTCCCATTCTTTATACCTATTTATCATGCCAACTATCAGCATATATCAATCTAACCAATTAAACAAAAATCAAACAAAATCAGACAAATAACGCGATAAATTATTTTAACTGTAGCAATTGAGCGATGATATATTTATACACCGGATGAACTTTCACTTATCCTCACACTGACAACTTCGGCACCAGACGTTGCGCAAACAGTGAAGTTTTTGCGTAACCTTTTCCCTGGAACGTTAAATCTTTGATAACAATTTATTGTCTAACAAGTTGTATATTTTTTGAAACGCTGTTTTTGTTTTCCTTTTGGATTAATTTCAGCGTATAATGCGCGCCAATTGACTCTTGAATGGTTTCAGCACTTTGGACTGTAGAACTCAACGACTCAAAAACAGGCACTCACGTTGGGCTGAGACACAAGCACACATTCCTCTGCACGCTTTTTCGATGTCACCTATCCTTAGAGCGAGGCACCACCACTTTCGTAATACCGGATTCGCTTTCCGGCAGTGCGCCCAGAAAGCAAGTTTCTCCCATCCTTCTCAACTTAAAGACTAAGACTGTCATGAAAAAGACCAAAATTGTTTGCACCATCGGACCGAAAACCGAATCTGAAGAGATGTTAGCTAAAATGCTGGACGCTGGCATGAACGTTATGCGTCTGAACTTCTCTCATGGTGACTATGCAGAACACGGTCAGCGCATTCAGAATCTGCGCAACGTGATGAGCAAAACTGGTAAAACCGCCGCTATCCTGCTTGATACCAAAGGTCCGGAAATCCGCACCATGAAACTGGAAGGCGGTAACGACGTTTCTCTGAAAGCTGGTCAGACCTTTACTTTCACCACTGATAAATCTGTTATCGGCAACAGCGAAATGGTTGCGGTAACGTATGAAGGTTTCACTACTGACCTGTCTGTTGGCAACACCGTACTGGTTGACGATGGTCTGATCGGTATGGAAGTTACCGCCATTGAAGGTAACAAAGTTATCTGTAAAGTGCTGAACAACGGTGACCTGGGCGAAAACAAAGGTGTGAACCTGCCTGGCGTTTCCATTGCTCTGCCAGCACTGGCTGAAAAAGACAAACAGGACCTGATCTTTGGTTGCGAACAAGGCGTAGACTTTGTTGCTGCTTCCTTTATTCGTAAGCGTTCTGACGTTATCGAAATCCGTGAGCACCTGAAAGCGCACGGCGGCGAAAACATCCACATCATCTCCAAAATCGAAAACCAGGAAGGCCTCAACAACTTCGACGAAATCCTCGAAGCCTCTGACGGCATCATGGTTGCGCGTGGCGACCTGGGTGTAGAAATCCCGGTAGAAGAAGTTATCTTCGCCCAGAAGATGATGATCGAAAAATGTATCCGTGCACGTAAAGTCGTTATCACTGCGACCCAGATGCTGGATTCCATGATCAAAAACCCACGCCCGACTCGCGCAGAAGCCGGTGACGTTGCAAACGCCATCCTCGACGGTACTGACGCAGTGATGCTGTCTGGTGAATCCGCAAAAGGTAAATACCCGCTGGAAGCGGTTTCTATCATGGCGACCATCTGCGAACGTACCGACCGCGTGATGAACAGCCGTCTCGAGTTCAACAATGACAACCGTAAACTGCGCATTACCGAAGCGGTATGCCGTGGTGCCGTTGAAACTGCTGAAAAACTGGATGCTCCGCTGATCGTGGTTGCTACTCAGGGCGGTAAATCTGCTCGCGCAGTACGTAAATACTTCCCGGATGCCACCATCCTGGCACTGACCACCAACGAAAAAACGGCTCATCAGTTGGTACTGAGCAAAGGCGTTGTGCCGCAGCTTGTTAAAGAGATCACTTCTACTGATGATTTCTACCGTCTGGGTAAAGAACTGGCTCTGCAGAGCGGTCTGGCACACAAAGGTGACGTTGTAGTTATGGTTTCTGGTGCACTGGTACCGAGCGGCACTACTAACACCGCATCTGTTCACGTCCTGTAATATTGCTTTTGTGAATTAATTTGTATATCGAAGCGCCCTGATGGGCGCTTTTTTTATTTAATCGATAACCAGAAGCAATAAAAAATCAAATCGGATTTCACTATATAATCTCACTTTATCTAAGATGAATCCGATGGAAGCATCCTGTTTTCTCTCAATTTTTTTATCTAAAACCCAGCGTTCGATGCTTCTTTGAGCGAACGATCAAAAATAAGTGCCTTCCCATCAAAAAAATATTCTCAACATAAAAAACTTTGTGTAATACTTGTAACGCTACATGGAGATTAACTCAATCTAGAGGGTATTAATAATGAAAGCTACTAAACTGGTACTGGGCGCGGTAATCCTGGGTTCTACTCTGCTGGCAGGTTGCTCCAGCAACGCTAAAATCGATCAGCTGTCTTCTGACGTTCAGACTCTGAACGCTAAAGTTGACCAGCTGAGCAACGACGTGAACGCAATGCGTTCCGACGTTCAGGCTGCTAAAGATGACGCAGCTCGTGCTAACCAGCGTCTGGACAACATGGCTACTAAATACCGCAAGTAATAGTACCTGTGAAGTGAAAAATGGCGCACATTGTGCGCCATTTTTTTTGTCTGCCGTTTACCGCTACTGCGTCACGCGTAACATATTCCCTTGCTCTGGTTCACCATTCTGCGCTGACTCTACTGAAGGCGCATTGCTGGCTGCGGGAGTTGCTCCACTGCTCACCGAAACCGGATACCCTGCCCGACGATACAACGCTTTATCGACTAACTTCTGATCTACAGCCTTATTGTCTTTAAATTGCGTAAAGCCTGCTGGCAGTGTGTATGGCATTGTCTGAACGTTCTGCTGTTCTTCTGCCGATAGTGGTCGATGTACTTCAACATAACGCATCCCGTTAGGCTCCACGGAATATTTCACCGGTTCGTTGATCACTTTCACCGGCGTTCCCGTCCGCACGCTGGAGAACAAGGCTTTAATATCCGGTGCATTCATGCGAATACACCCTGAACTGACGCGCAAACCGACGCTGTCCGGCGCACTGGTACCATGAATGAGGTATTCGCCATTACCATGCGCGAGGCGCAGTGCGTAACGTCCTAGCGGGTTATTTGGTCCGGCAGGAACGACTGGCGGTAATTTAATGCCACGCTCCAGCGAACGCTGACGAATGCCTGCCGTAGGCGTCCAGGTTGGGTTAGGGATTTTCTGCCCAACACGCGTTTCCATCACCGGCGTTTCCAGCCCCTGCAATCCAATACCTATTGGATAAACCTGCACAATATTTTCTCCCGGCGGATAATAATAAAGGCGCAGCTCTGCAAGGTTAACGATAATCCCCTGACGCGGTGCATCAGGTAATAACAGTTGTGAAGGAATAGTTATCGTCGTACCAGGTTTTGGCACCGGGGCGATAGTGTTATTGGCTTCAAGGATCAACATTGCCGCAGTATCAAAACGTCGGGCAATAGCCTGAAGGTTTTTATCCCCTTCTTGCACCGTATACGTTTGATTTTGCCCAACCAGTCGGCTTCCGGTTGGTGGTAGCGGATAATCAACCGCCCAGGCAGCCTGGATGGCGCTAAAAGCGCCGATAAGCGTGAGTGTAAGCAAAGACGCGCGTTTCATTGTAAACCTCCTGTATTTGCCGGAGACTCACGCTGAAACGTCGGATGGCGCTTATGTTCACCTGAAACCAAAACACTCCTGTGCAGGTCAGTGTAAACATTGACCATCCGGCAATGTGAGCCAACCGGATGAAAGCTGTCCTTTTAGTTTAGCTAAGTGCAGCGGCTTTGGCGCGAATTGCGCGAATCATCGCTTCCAGACCTTGTGAACGAGATGGGGTGAGATGTTGGGTGAGCGCCATTTTTTCAAACCACGGACGCACATCGAAATTGACAATATCCTGCGGCGTCATCTGATCGTAGAGAATAAAGACGACCGCAATAAGCCCTTTCACAATCGCCGCATCGCTGTCGCCCTGTAATTCAATAATTCCCTGGGCATTCTGGCGCATGACAATCCACACCTGACTCTGACAGCCCTGAATGCTATTTTGTGGACTTCTGTCTTCGTCGCGTAATTCTGGCAGACGCTGGCCCAGCTCAATAATGTAGAGATATTTCTCTTCCCAGTTGGCGCAGCGTAAAAAATTACGCAGCAACTTTTCTTTATCCGGCAATAAAGCCATAGTGCCTCCCTGTTATCCCAGCAAACGGTGAATACGTTGCAGGCCGGTCACCAGACGATCCACTTCTTCATGGGTGTTATACATGGCCAGCGACGCCCGACACATCGCAGGGACGTTGTAATAGGCCATCAATGGCATTGCGCAGTGATGTCCGGTACGCACAGCAATGCCGTAATTATCGAGAAAACTGCCAACATCATAGGCGTGGTGTTTACCGAGATTAAAAGCAATAACGCCAAGCCTGTTTTGTGGGCCATAGAGAGTGAGATCCGGTACAGATTCCAGCTGTGATAGCGCATAATGCATCAGATTCTGTTCATACTCGGCTATGTTATTAAGCCCCAGCGCCGAAACATACTCCAGCGCCGCGCCAAGACCAATGATGCCCCCGGTATTGGGTGTACCGGCTTCAAACCGCCATGGTGCTTTGGTCCAGGTAGTGCCTTCACTCAGGCTGACGGTGGCGATCATAGAACCGCCCCCTTCCCACGGCGGCATCTCCTGCAACAAGGCTTCTTTGACATAAAGAATGCCAATTCCGGTGGGGCCATACAGTTTATGCCCGGAGAACACGTAAAAGTCGCAATCCAGCGCCTGAACATCCACCAGATGATGCATCACCGCCTGAGCGCCATCCACCAGCACTTTTGCGCCATGCTGGTGCGCAAGCGTGATCATTTCCGCCAGTGGATTTTCTGTGCCAAGCACGTTGGAGACATGAGTAATTGCCAGCAGGCGAGTTTTCTCATCAAACAGCGTAGGCAGCGTCTCCAGTTGCAACGTACCGTCGGGATTGAGCGGGATCACACGCAGCTCTGCGCCAACGCGTGCGCAAAGCATCTGCCAGGGAACAATGTTAGCGTGGTGCTCCATCTGACTTATGATGATGTTATCGCCCGCCCGCACGTTGCTGTTGCCCCAGCTATTGGCGACCAGATTGATCCCTTCCGTCGTGCCGCGGACGAACACCAGCTCTTCCGCCGAACGGGCGTTGATAAACAACGATGCCTGCTTGCGTACGTTCTCCATTTTCTCGGTCGCCTGGGCGCTTAAGGTATGAATACCGCGATGCACCGCCGCGTAGCCGTGACGATAAAACTCGGCCTCGGCGTCAATCACCTGGCCCGGTTTCTGCGCACTGGCGGCGCTGTCGAGATAAGCCAGCGGCAAACCGTTTACCTCACGAGAAAGCACCGGAAAGTCGGCCCGCACTTTGTCGACGGAAAAAGTCATCTTACACCTCCTGGCAGTCGTTGACCGATTCGGGCCAGCACCTGCTGTTTAAGCCCCTCATCACGCAGTGCTTCCGTCAGTTCAGCAGCAAAGGCGTAAATGATCATCTGCTGGGCATCCTGCTGATTGATCCCGCGCGAGCGCAGATAGAACATCTGTTCATCATCAATACGCCCCACCGTCGCGCCGTGGCTGCATTTCACATCATCTGCATAGATTTCCAGCTGCGGTTTCGTATCCACTTCCGCCAGTTTGCCCATCAGCAGATTATTGTTGGTCATCTGACCATCCGTTTTGATGGCGTGCTGCGCGACGTTGATCAAACCGTTAAATACCGCGCGGCCTTTGTCGCTGACGATAGTTTTGTGCAACTGTCGGCTGTTACAAAAACCTTTATTGTGTTCCAGCCAGGTGCGGGTATCACACACCTCGTTTTTCACCGGCATCGCCAGGCTATTGATCCGCAGCGTGCTGTTTTCGCCATTGAGTTGCGTACTGGTGTTGTGTCGTAACACTGCGCCACCCAGCAGGAAACTATGGCTAAATGCGGTGGCATCGTCAGCCAGCAACAAATCGTTATGGGCAAAGTGGTGACTGACCGGGTTTTCAAACGCCAGCTTGATATGCTGCAAGTGGGCGTTCGCTGCGACATTGATAGTGAACCGTGCGCCGGTGAAGTGACGAGCATCATTAAGGCTGACAAAATGTTCGATCACCGTTGCTTCGGCACCTTCCGCCAGATCCAGATGATGTCGGTAATGGGCAGTGTTGACCTCTTCACCTGCCACGCCCTGGGTAATATGCATTAACAGCAATGGCTTTGCCGGCCGTTGACCGCGCTTCACGGCGATATGCGTCACGCTTTGTGCCAGGCTTTCCGTCAAATGCAGAAACACTTCCGCCTGAATAGCGTCGGGTACCCCCTGACGGTCGTCGTTAATGCTCACTTCATACCCGCTGCCTTCAGTCGCATCGCTCAGTGCTGACACGTAACGTCCATCGACAAAAACCAGCCGCACAGCGTCTAATGTTAACGCTAAGGCATCACGCTGCTGTGGGGATATCTCTCCCGCAATGCTGACAAACTGGCTATTGGTCAGCCCTTCCAGCGGCGTATATTTCCAGTTTTCATGTTTACGTGTCGGCAGTCCGGTACGCAGCAATTGTTGTAAATGCTGCTGTGCTTGCGGAGAGCGTTTCGCTCCGTCAGCTTCAAACAAGTGATGCCACTGTTGCAGCGCGTTACTGCTGTTCGGTAAGCCAGCCATAACCCTGCTCCTCCAGTTGTTTGACCAACGTGAAATCGCCGGATTTCACAATTCGTCCCTGATACAGCACATGGACGTAATCAGGCTTGATGTAGTCGAGAATGCGTTGGTAGTGCGTAACAATGATGAATGAACGCTTGCCGTCACGCAGCGAGTTCACGCCATCGGCAACCACTTTTAATGCGTCAATATCCAGCCCGGAGTCTGACTCATCAAGAATGCATAACTCCGGTTCCAGCACCGCCATTTGCAAAATATCGTTGCGCTTTTTCTCGCCGCCGGAAAAACCAACGTTTACCGAACGGGTTAATAAATCTTCCGGCATCTTCAGGAGAGCGATTTTCTCTTCCATCAAATCCTGAAAATCAAAGCGGTCGAGCGTTTCCTGGCCGCGATAGCTGCGCACCGCATTAAGTGCCGTTTGCAGGAAAAACTGGTTACTGACGCCGGGAATTTCCACCGGATACTGGAAGGCCATAAAGATGCCTTCGCCCGCGCGATCTTCCGGCGACAGCGCAAGCAAATCTTTGCCTTTGAACTCAACCGTGCCGCCCGTCACTTCATAATCTTCTCGCCCGGCAAGCGTTGCCGATAAGGTACTTTTGCCCGAACCGTTTGGCCCCATAATGGCGTGAACTTCGCCGGGATGAACGTCGAGGCTTAATCCGCGCAGGATAGCTTTATCTTCCACGCTGACGTGTAAATCTTTAATACTTAACATGTTTATTCCTTATCCGACGCTGTGTTCAAGACTGATGGCGAGGAGTTTTTGTGCTTCAACGGCAAATTCCAACGGCAGCTCCGAGAACACGTCTTTGCAGAAACCGTTAACAATCATCGAGATGGCGTCTTCTTCGCTGATCCCGCGTTGCAGGCAGTAAAACAGTTGATCTTCACCAATACGTGATGTCGTTGCCTCGTGTTCCAGTTGCGCACTATTGTTACGACACTCAACATACGGGAAGGTATGCGCCCCACAATTAGCGCCAATCAGCATTGAGTCGCACTGAGTGAAATTGCGCGCATTGGTTGCCGTCGGCATGATTTTCACTAAGCCGCGATAACTGTTCTGACTATGTCCGGCAGAGATCCCTTTCGAGATAATGGTCGATTTGGTGTTTTTACCGATGTGGATCATCTTGGTGCCGGTATCCGCTTGCTGATGACCGCTGGTCAGCGCCACTGAGTAAAACTCACCAATGGAGTTATCGCCGCGCAAAATGCAGCTGGGATATTTCCACGTAATCGCTGACCCGGTTTCTGATTGCGTCCATGACATTTTGCTGTTTTCGCCTTCGCACAAAGCACGCTTGGTGACGAAGTTGAGAATACCGCCGGTGTTGTTATCGCCAGGAAACCAGTTTTGTACCGTGGAATATTTCACCTCGGCGTTTTTATGGATGATGACTTCCACCACTGCCGCGTGTAACTGATAGCTGTCACGCACCGGAGCGGAACAGCCTTCAATGTAGCTGACGTAGCTGTCTTCGTCGGCCACCAGAATGGTGCGCTCAAACTGCCCGGTTTTTTCTGCGTTAATGCGAAAATAGGTGGAAAGTTCCATCGGGCAGCGCACGCCTTTAGGCACATAAATAAACGTACCGTCAGAGGCTACCGCCGCATTAAGCGCGGCAAAGAAGTTGTCATTCCCCGGCACCACGGTGCCGAGATATTTACGCACCAGTTCCGGGTGATCGTGGATCGCCTCACCAAAGGAACAGAAAATAATTCCCTGCTCCGCCAGTTTTTCGCGATAAGTAGTGGCAACCGAAACTGAGTCGAAAATGGCATCCACCGCCACCTCTTTGCCTTCCCGCACGGGAACGCCCAACTGCTCAAACGCCGCCTCCACCTCTTTACTTAAAAAGGCGTTCGCGCCAGTTTGCTGCACCGCGCCAGGTTCAGACGCGCAAGTGTCGTCACAATTACCGCACGATGGTGCTGAGTAGTAGCTGTAATCCTGATAATTCAGCTTGTCGTAGTGCGCTTTCAACCAGTGCGGTTCTTCCATCTCCAGCCATGCGCGATAGGCGTTTAGACGAAACTCCAGCATCCACTCCGGCTCATTACGCTTCGCCGAAATTGCGCGCACCACCTCTTCGTTTATCCCCTTTGCCAGCTCATCGGTGGCTAACTGGGTGAAGAATCCTTCTTTATAATTCAGCGGGCCGCCGGTCCAGGTTTTGACATCGTCAGTTGCTTCAGTATTACGAGACATAGTACCGCCTATACCCCAAAGCTTTCGCCACAGCCACATTCATTCTGGGCTTTAGGGTTGTGAAATTTGAATATCTGATTAAGTCCTTCACGAACGAAATCGACTTCCGTGCCATCAATAAACGGCATCGCTTGCAGCGGGACAAACAGCTTCGCGCCGTCGTGTTCAAACAGCAGATCGTCTTTGTCCGGCTCGCTAACACTGTCGAGCACATAGCCAAAGCCCGCGCAGCCCGTTTGCTTCACGCCTAAGCGCACGCCGACCATACCCGGCTGCTTTGCCACCAGCTCACGGATGTGTATCGCCGCTGCGGGTGTCAGCGTTAAGCCTTGCCAGGCGAAATCTTGTGGGTTAAAGGTTCCTGAATGCATGTCCATCGATTTACCTCACTTCATCGCTTTCAGCGTATAACAGCATGTTAGTGATAATGATTATCAGTTCAACCCAGCAAACGCAGGGGCTTTACCGTAAAACATGCTTTTTGCCTGCTTTTAATAAGCATAGACCCTGATGTGTGGGTTAACAGGCACGCTAAGAATTAGGTATCTCATTGTTAGATAATGGTTATTATCTAAGGAGCATTAAGGCTGTGATGAAAAAGAAAAAGTTGTATTGAAAATGACTATTTAAGAGATAGGTAAAAAAGTGCAGCGTTCAGAAATAAGAAAACCCTTAAGTCTGTGCGACACAGGCTTAAGGGTTTCTACCCCATCCGGCGCTTATCTCCGGCACTCTCAGTGGCTTAGCTCTTGAAGGGGCGATAAGAATAATCTCATAAAGCTAACCCGCCGTTTTAACACAAACTGCGATTAGTATTATTTTTGAACAATATCAGGCGGGTAGATAAACAGTATTAAGAAGGTCATCGAACCTGGACGGAGGTTAATCCAGGTCGATTTGGCGAACTTGCGGCATTAAGTCAGGATCAATGCACGCCCAGACGCCAGGCAAAGTAGATTTCTTCTTTTAACTCAGCAGAAGAGAGAGTAAGCAGGTCAGCAAATTCAAGTTCTAGTTGTTTCAGACGTTTGAGATATTGGGCAGGTGAAAGATTGCTCTGGTCACGGCGTAAAAATTCAATGGCCAGCTGGGTGGGATCAAGTTGAGTAGACATAGCATCCTCGCTTTTAGACAAGACCTGCACAGTATACCACCGTTTACTGTGCAGATAATGACCAAAAGCAATATGCGTCACACTTTTCTGGTGACAACGTCACAAAATGGCGGTCGTCAATCGTGACGAACAGCACAAACGCCCTTTCTCATCGAAGATTTCAATCTGCCAGACCTGGTGACGCGAACCGAGATGCAACGGTTTGCATACGCCGCGCACCCGCCCTTCTCGTGCCGAGCGGACGTGGTTAGCATTGATTTCCAGACCAACCACTTTTTGCTCACCTTCGGTACATAAATAACCGGCAACGGAACCGATACTTTCGGCCAGTACCACGGATGCACCTCCATGTAGCAACCCGAAAGGCTGCTTTGTCCGCGAGTCTACTGGCATTGTCGCTTCAAGGGTGTCATCACCAATATGTTCAAAGCGAATATCCAGTAACCCCACCATGTTTCCTTCACCCATGGCATTCAGTGCTTCCAGGGTGATTTTTCGTTTCCATATCATTTAATAATCTCCAGTAAAGCCTGCACAGGATGGCGTACCCCCGTGCCTTCAACCCGTTTGACCTGACTACGGCAGGAATATCCGGTCGCCAGACAGCGGTTACGCGGCAGTCGCTGCATAGCCTGATGCCAGGATAACTCATAGATCCCGAGCGAATTTTTATGGTTTTTCGCTTCATGTCCGTAAGTCCCTGCCATGCCGCAGCAACCCACGCTGACATTTTCCAGTTTCGCGCCAAAACGGGCAAATATCGCGGCCCATTGTGCTGGCGCACCCGGCAAGGCGGTAACTTCGGTACAGTGACCAAAGAAATACCATGATTCACCGCTGACTGTAGCCACTGGCTGTGACTCAAGTGCGCTTGCCAGCCATTCATTCGCCAGTAAGACGTTAAACTCGCCACGTTCCTCGCCCAGCGCCAGTTTATATTCATCGCGATAACAAAGTACCAGCGCCGGATCGACGCCCACCATTGGCATCCCCAGCTTCGCCATACGGTTGAGGAAATCCGCCGTCTTTTTCGCCGTCTTCGCAAAACGATTAAGAAAACCTTTAATATGCTGGGCTTTGCCATTTGGCGAAAATGGCAGTAACACAGGCTGGAAACCTAATTTTTCAACCAGACGGACAAAATCCGCCACCACTTGCGCATCGTAATAGCTGGTAAAGGGGTCCTGCACCACCAACACCGTGCGCGCTTTCTGCTCTGCATTGAGAGCTTCAAGCTGTTCCAGCGTCATGTTTGCCGAGCGATGCCCCACCATTTGTTGTTGTAGCGAGGGGACCGACAGCAGCGGCAAATCAACCATGCCGATATGTTTTTCCGAGAGTTTGCGCATCAGCGGCTGGTTAATGAAGAAGTTAAAGGTTTTCGGCGCGCGTGCCATCAGCGGTGCGTAGCTCTCGACCGTAGCGACGAGGTGGTCGCGCAGCGGGCGTAAATAACGGGTGTGATAGAGCTGCAGGAAACGAGAGCGAAACTCCGGCACATCAATTTTGATGGGGCACTGGGTCGAACAAGCTTTACAGGCCAGACAGCCCGACATCGCCTCTTTGACTTCGTGTGAGAAGTCATATTCGCCTTTATTCGCATGCCAGCTATTGCGCGTGCGGGCAATTAACGTCCGTAAACTGACGCCGGATTCAGGCAGTTCTTGTTCCAGTTTGAGTGGGTCAACGCCGCGATCCGCCAACAAGCGCAGCCATTCACGCACCAGCGTTGCGCGCCCTTTCGGTGAATGAATCCGGTTCTGGGTGATCTTCATCGACGGACACATCGGACTACGGGCATCAAAGTTGAAGCATAAACCGTTGCCGTTACACTCCATCGCACCGCGCCACTGCTGGCGTACCGCAATGGGGATCTGCCGATCGAATGTACCGCGCTTCACCGCGTCCACTTTCATCATCGGCGCATCGAGACCTTCTGGCGGGCAAATCTTCCCTGGGTTGAGTCGGTTATGCGGGTCAAATGCCGCTTTCACTTTGCGCAGTTCTGCAAAAAGTTCCTCACCGAAAAACGCCGGGCTGTATTCAGCGCGAAAACCTTTGCCGTGCTCGCCCCACAACAAACCACCGTATTTCGCAGTCAGCGCCACCACGTCATCAGAGATTTGCTTCATCAAAATCTCTTGTTGCGGATCGCACATATCCAGTGCCGGACGGACGTGCAAGACACCTGCGTCGACGTGACCGAACATACCGTAGCTTAAGCCGTGGCTGTCGAGCAGCGCGCGAAATTCAGCAATATAATCGGCCAGATGTTCCGGCGGTACGCAGGTATCCTCAGCAAACGGAATTGGCTTAGCGGCACCTTTGGCATTGCCAAGCAGACCAACGGCTTTTTTGCGCATCGCATAGATACGTTCAACACCCGCCAGCTCGCGGCACACCTGCCAGCCGATCACTCCTGCCTGTTGGCTGGCAATCAGCTCATCAAGCCGCACACAGAGTGCATTAACTCGCTCGTCAATCAGTGCCTCATCATCACCAGCAAATTCCACAATGTTCAGCCCGAGCATCTCTTTATCAGGCACATCGGTAATCAACTCGCTGACGGAATGCCAGACAATATCTTCCCGCGCAAGGTTGAGCACTTTTGAGTCCACCGTCTCTACCGAAAGCGCCCGCGCCTCAACCATAAACGGCGCGTTACGCAGCGCGGAGTCAAAAGAGTCATATTTGACGTTCACCAGACGGCGCACTTTAGGCAAGGGCGTAATATCCAGCCGCGCTTCGGTAATAAAGGCCAGCGTCCCTTCTGAACCCGTCAGAATGCGCGTCAGGTCGAACTCGGTCATCTCATCGTTAAAGACATGACGCAGATCGTAACCGGTAAGAAAGCGGTTAAGTTTGGGGAAGTTGTCGATGATTAACTGGCGTTGCAGACGGCAACGTTGATAAACCGTGTTATAAATTCGCCCGATAGCGGTATTGGTTTTACCCAGCGTTTCCGCCAGCTCGACGGGTAAAGGTTGCGTATCGAGAATATCGCCCCCCAACAACACCGCGCGTACGCCAAGTACGTGATCTGACGTTTTGCCATAGACCAGCGATCCCTGACCAGAAGCATCGGTATTGATCATCCCACCGAGCGTTGCCCGGTTGCTGGTCGAAAGTTCCGGCGCAAAAAAGTAGCCGAACGGTTTCAGGTACTGATTGAGTTGATCTTTTATCACCCCGGCCTCAACGCGCACCCAGCCCTCTTCAGGGTTAATTTCGATGATGCGGTTCATATGGCGGGACATATCAACAATAATCCCCTGGTTGAGCGCCTGACCGTTAGTGCCGGTGCCGCCGCCGCGGGGGGTAAAGATCAGCGATGAATAGCGTTCCTGCGCGGCAAGACGGGCGATCAGCGCCACATCTGCGGTTGAACGCGGAAATACCACCGCATCGGGGAGAAGTTGGTAAATACTGTTGTCGGTCGACATTGTCAGACGATCGGCATAACTTGTCGCCGTATCGCCGGTAAAACCTTGTTGCTCCAGCTCTTGCAAAAAATTAAGCACCAGTTGAACGACGCCGGGTGCCTGGGAAATCTGTGGAATCATTATATTGACCCTTTCCTGCGGTCTGTGATGTAGGTCGATACACTATTCTTTCAGGCGGCTGCAATAGCGCACTGAAAGGTGATGTTTATTTACTCTATGGATTTCGAGTTGCAGGAAGGCGGCAAGCGAGTGAACTCCAGGAGCTTACAATAGTAAGTGACTGGGGTGAACGAACGTAGCCGCAGCACATGCAACTTGAAATACGACGAGTAAATCGTTTGCGTGTTGCCTGAGTTGTTGTACCACATTTTTTTCTAACACGCCCATCAGAATTAAGGGCAGAATCGGCCTGTTAAAAATCGCTGAAATTGCTCATCATTATGCAGGTGAGTTTCGCGTATTCACGTCGCGTCGACGATTTGACGCACAAAAAAGGTGAAAAGTAGTTATGGTAAATGTTCGTCAGCCCAGGGATGTCGCACAAATTCTGCTTTCGGTGCTGTTTTTAGCCATCATGATTGTGGCATGTCTGTGGATTGTTCAACCCTTTATTCTCGGCTTTGCATGGGCCGGTACGGTGGTTATCGCCACCTGGCCGGTATTGTTACGTTTGCAAAAGATCATGTTTGGCCGCCGCTCTCTCGCCGTTCTGGTGATGACGCTGTTATTAGTGATGGTGTTTATCATCCCTATTGCTTTGCTGGTTAACAGTATCGTCGACGGCAGCGGCCCGCTAATTAAAGCCATTTCCAGCGGTGACATGACGTTACCCGATCTGGCGTGGCTTAATACCATTCCGGTGATTGGCGCGAAGCTGTATGCAGGCTGGCACAACTTGCTGGATATGGGGGGGACGGCGATCATGGCGAAAGTCCGCCCTTATATTGGCACCACCACCACCTGGTTCGTTGGGCAGGCGGCGCATATCGGGCGCTTTATGGTGCATTGTGCGCTGATGCTTCTCTTCAGTGCCCTGATGTACTGGCGCGGTGAACAGGTGGCACAAGGCATTCGCCATTTTGCAACCCGTCTGGCAGGCGTTCGCGGAGATGCCGCCGTGCTGCTGGCGGCACAGGCTATCCGCGCGGTGGCGCTGGGTGTGGTGGTGACGGCGTTAGTACAGGCAGTGCTTGGCGGTATCGGCCTCGCCGTATCCGGCGTACCTTATGCAACGTTGCTAACGGTGTTAATGATCCTCTCCTGCCTTGTCCAGCTTGGCCCGTTGCCGGTACTGATTCCGGCGATTATCTGGCTCTACTGGACTGGCGATACCACCTGGGGAACGGTATTGTTAGTGTGGAGCGGTGTGGTTGGCACGCTGGATAACGTCATCCGCCCAATGTTAATTCGCATGGGTGCCGATTTACCGCTGATCCTGATTCTCTCTGGCGTTATTGGTGGTTTGATTGCTTTCGGGATGATCGGTCTGTTTATTGGTCCGGTTCTGTTAGCCGTTTCCTGGCGTCTGTTTGCCGCGTGGGTGGAAGAAGTCCCGCCGCCGACGGACCAACCGGAAGAAATTCTCGAAGAACTTGGCGAAATCGAGAAACCGAATAAGTAATTTCTCATCAGGCGGCTCTGCCGCCTGATTGTTAACCACCGCTAATTGATATTTGCTTGCTCTTCCCCATATTTTCCTGCTTACCGCCATTCAGCTGGTAGTACCTGTCGCAAATTCTTTACAGTTTTTAAACTAATGAGACGAATCTGATCGACGCAAAAAGTCCGTATGCCTACTATTAGCTCACGGTTATAAATCAACATATTGATTTATAAGCATGGAAATCCCCTGAGTGAAACAACGAATTGCTGTGTGTAGTCTTTGCCCATCTCCCACGATGGGCTTTTTTTTAACATTTTTCCGCTTCGCTACCTCGCCCCTCACTCTTTCCAATAATGTTGCACAAGATACTGTGACTCTCTTCAAGCCGTCAGCAGGCTGATAATGTTATTTATATTTTATTGTTTATTTCATGCAGCCATTACACGATGAACGCTTATGAACTCCAGGCACTCCGCCATATTTTTGCCATGACTATTGATGAATGCGCGACCTGGATTGCCCAGACCGGTGACAGTGAAAGCTGGCGTCAGTGGGAAAATGGCAAGTGTGCCATTCCTGATCGTGTAGTCGAGCAACTGTTGGCTATGCGTCAGCAAAGAAAAAAACATCTTCATGCCATCATAGAGAAAATAAATAACCGCATCGGCAACAACACCATGCGTTTTTTCCCCGACTTAACCGCATTTCAACGAGTCTACCCTGATGGCAATTTTATTGACTGGAAGATCTATCAATCGGTAGCTGCTGAATTATATGCACACGATCTGGAGCGGCTTTGTTAATTTTTCCACAGAAAGGAATTGTCGTTGTTACAACAATAATGAACGGATGCTGACACAACATCGCTTCACTTTTTAAAGCACCTTTGCTAAGTAGAACCTATGAAAAATCCCTATTTCCCTACCGCACTTGGGTTGTATTTTAATTACCTGGTGCATGGTATGGGCGTCATTTTGATGAGCCTGAATATGGCCTCGCTGGAGACACTTTGGCAGACTAATGCCGCGGGTGTCTCGATAGTTATCTCATCGCTGGGCATTGGTCGATTAAGTGTCTTGCTTTTTGCAGGATTATTATCCGATCGCTTTGGTCGCCGCCCTTTTATCATGCTCGGGATGTGCTGCTATATGGCCTTCTTTTTTGGCATCCTGCAGACCAATAACATCATTATCGCTTATGTTTTTGGCTTTCTGGCGGGAATGGCAAACAGTTTTCTCGATGCAGGCACTTATCCCAGTTTGATGGAAGCTTTTCCACGCTCACCTGGGACAGCCAATATTTTAATTAAAGCATTTGTTTCCAGCGGACAATTTTTATTACCGCTAATCATTAGCCTGTTAGTGTGGGCTGAACTGTGGTTCGGTTGGTCCTTTATGATTGCTGCAGGCATTATGTTTATTAACGCTCTGTTTTTATACCGTGGTACGTTCCCACCCCATCCGGGTCGTCGCTTACCTGTCATAAAGAAAACCACCAGCTCTACGGAACATCGCTGTTCAATTATCGATTTAGCCAGTTATACCTTATATGGCTATATCTCAATGGCAACGTTTTATCTGGTTAGCCAGTGGCTGGCACAGTACGGACAATTTGTTGCAGGCATGTCATACACTATGTCGATCAAACTACTCAGTATCTACACCGTGGGTTCGCTGCTTTGTGTATTTATTACCGCTCCACTCATTCGTAATACCGTTCGCCCAACAACATTACTGATGCTGTACACCTTTATCTCATTTATTGCTCTGTTTACCGTCTGCCTGCATCCCACATTTTATGTGGTGATAATATTTGCTTTTGTCATTGGTTTTACCTCTGCTGGAGGTGTTGTGCAAATTGGCCTGACGTTAATGGCTGAACGTTTCCCTTACGCTAAAGGTAAAGCTACAGGGATCTATTACAGTGCGGGCAGTATTGCGACCTTTACTATTCCGTTGATTACGGCTCATCTGTCCCAAAGAAGTATTGCCGATATTATGTGGTTCGATACCGCCATCGCTGCCATCGGTTTTTTACTGGCACTGTTTATCGGCTTACGCAGCCGCAAAAAAACGCGGCATCACTCGCTAAAGGAAAATGTCGCTCCGGGTGGGTAATGCAATATTCTTTTCAGGTCATGCAAGATCTTACGGATAAATAACTCTTTCTGCGCTAACTAAGGAAAATCGCGATCAAAAACAAACTATGACATGCAATATTCCTGGAAACATAAACTTTATGCCATGTACCCAGGGAAAATCATCTTCAGTATAGTAATTATGTAAACCGTCGGAGAACAATACGTACGGTAACGAAATTATCTTTCAGCAAGGAGCTGTGAAAATGTCTCAAAATAAGGCTTTCAGCACGCCATTTATCCTGGCTGTTCTTTGTATTTACTTCAGCTACTTCCTGCACGGCATTAGTGTTATTACGCTTGCCCAAAATATGTCATCTCTGGCGGAAAAGTTTTCCACTGACAACGCGGGCATTGCCTACTTAATTTCCGGTATCGGTTTGGGGCGATTGATCAGTATTTTATTCTTCGGTGTGATCTCCGATAAGTTTGGTCGTCGGGCGGTGATATTAATGGCAGTAATAATGTATCTGCTATTCTTCTTTGGTATTCCCGCTTGCCCGAATTTAACTCTCGCCTACGGTCTGGCAGTGTGCGTAGGTATCGCTAACTCAGCGCTGGATACGGGTGGCTACCCCGCGCTCATGGAATGCTTTCCGAAAGCCTCTGGTTCGGCGGTCATACTGGTTAAAGCGATGGTGTCATTTGGGCAAATGTTCTACCCAATGCTGGTGAGCTATATGTTGCTCAATAATATCTGGTACGGCTATGGGCTGATTATTCCGGGTATTCTATTTGTACTGATCACGCTGATGCTGTTGAAAAGCAAATTCCCCAGCCAGTTGGTGGACGCCAGCGTAACTAATGAATTACCGCAAATGAACAGCAAACCGTTAGTCTGGCTGGAAGGTGTTTCATCGGTACTGTTCGGTGTAGCCGCATTCTCGACCTTTTATGTGATTGTGGTGTGGATGCCCAAATATGCGATGGCTTTTGCTGGTATGTCAGAAGCTGAGGCATTAAAAACCATCTCTTATTACAGTATGGGCTCGTTGGTCTGTGTCTTTATTTTTGCCGCACTACTGAAAAAAATGGTCCGGCCCATCTGGGCTAATGTATTTAACTCTGCACTGGCAACAATAACAGCAGCCATTATCTACCTGTACCCTTCTCCACTGGTGTGTAATGCCGGCGCCTTTGTTATCGGTTTCTCAGCAGCTGGCGGCATTTTACAGCTCGGTGTTTCGGTCATGTCAGAGTTTTTCCCAAAAAGCAAAGCCAAAGTCACCAGTATTTATATGATGATGGGTGGACTGGCTAACTTTGTTATTCCGCTGATTACCGGTTATCTGTCGAACATCGGCCTGCAATATATCATTGTTCTCGATTTTACTTTCGCGCTGCTGGCCCTGATTACCGCAATTATTGTTTTTATCCGCTATTACCGCGTTTTTATTATTCCTGAGAATGATGTGCGGTTTGGCGAGCGCAAATTTAGCACCCGGTTAAACACAATTAAGCATAGAGGTTAAAGGAGTTAATTATGGATGTTACCGCAAAATACGAATTGATTGGGTTGATGGCTTATCCTATCCGCCACAGTTTATCGCCTGAAATGCAGAATAAAGCCTTAGAAAAAGCGGGATTGCCATTTACCTATATGGCCTTCGAAGTGGATAACGATAGCTTTCCCGGAGCAATTGAAGGATTAAAAGCTCTAAAAATGCGCGGAACTGGTGTATCAATGCCGAACAAACAACTGGCGTGTGAATATGTTGATGAATTAACGCCAGCAGCCAAACTGGTGGGTGCCATCAACACCATCGTTAATGATGATGGCTACCTGCGCGGCTATAACACCGACGGCACGGGCCATATTCGAGCCATTAAAGAGAGCGGTTTTGATATCAAAGGCAAAACAATGGTGCTGTTAGGGGCCGGAGGTGCCTCAACGGCGATTGGCGCGCAGGGGGCAATTGAAGGTTTAAAAGAAATTAAACTCTTTAACCGTCGGGATGAGTTCTTCGATAAAGCCCTCGCCTTCGCGCAGCGGGTTAACGAAAACACCGATTGTGTCGTCACGGTTACCGATCTCGCCGATCAGCAAGCCTTTGCTGAAGCCCTGGCTTCCGCCGACATTTTAACCAATGGCACAAAAATGGGTATGAAACCCCTTGAGAATGAATCATTGGTTAATGATATCAGTCTGTTACATCCGGGACTGCTGGTCACTGAATGCGTGTATAACCCGCATATGACGAAGTTATTGCAGCAGGCGCAACAAGCTGGTTGCAAAACGATTGATGGATACGGCATGTTGTTGTGGCAAGGGGCTGAACAGTTCACGTTATGGACTGGCAAAGATTTCCCTCTGGAATATGTTAAACAGGTCATGGGGTTCGGTGCCTGACAGGCTGACCGCGTGCAGAAAGGGTAAAAAATGAAAACCGTAACTGTAAAAGATCTCGTCATTGGTGCGGGCGCACCTAAAATCATCGTCTCGCTGATGGCGAAAGATATCGCCCGCGTGAAATCCGAAGCTCTCGCCTATCGTGAAGCGGACTTTGATATTCTGGAATGGCGTGTGGACCACTTTGCCGACCTCTCCAATGTGGAGTCTGTCATGGCGGCGGCAAAAATTCTCCGTGAAACCATGCCAGAAAAACCGCTGCTGTTTACCTTCCGCAGTGCCAAAGAAGGCGGCGAGCAGGCGATTTCCACCGAGGCTTATATTGCTCTCAATCGTGCAGCCATCGACAGCGGCCTGGTTGATATGATCGATCTGGAGTTATTTACCGGCGATGATCAGGTTAAAGAAACCGTCGCCTACGCCCACGCGCATGATGTGAAAGTTGTCATGTCCAACCATGACTTCCATAAAACGCCGGAAGCCGAAGAAATCATTGCCCGTCTGCGCAAAATGCAATCCTTCGACGCCGATATTCCTAAGATTGCGCTGATGCCGCAAAGTACCAGCGATGTGCTGACGTTGCTTGCCGCGACCCTGGAGATGCAGGAGCAGTATGCCGATCGTCCAATCATCACGATGTCGATGGCAAAAACTGGCGTAATTTCTCGTCTGGCTGGTGAAGTATTTGGGTCGGCGGCAACTTTTGGTGCGGTAAAAAAAGCCTCTGCGCCAGGGCAAATCTCGGTAACTGATTTACGCACAGTATTAACTATTTTACATCAGGCATAAGCAATAATATTTCGGCGGGAATATCCTCCCCCGCCGAACTAAAAAAATATATTCAACCGTATTTAATAAAAATATTTCGTGAGTCTCTGTGCGCTAATTATCCATCTGGCGTAGGGAAAATCACACCTGAATCAGGAATTAACAATGAAACCTGTAAAACCACCTCGTATTAATGGACGAGTGCCGGTCCTGTCGGCACAGGAAGCGGTGAATTATATTCCCGACGAAGCAACACTTTGTGTGTTAGGCGCTGGCGGCGGTATTCTGGAAGCCACCACGTTAATTACTGCTCTTGCTGATAAATATAAACAGACTCAAACGCCACGTAATTTATCGATTATTAGTCCAACAGGGCTTGGCGATCGCGCCGACCGCGGTATTAGTCCGCTGGCGCAAGAAGGTCTGCTGAAATGGGCATTATGCGGTCACTGGGGACAATCGCCGCGTATTTCTGATCTCGCAGAACAAAATAAAATTATTGCTTATAACTATCCACAAGGTGTACTTACACAAACCTTACGCGCCGCCGCAGCCCACCAGCCTGGTATTATTAGTGATATTGGCATCGGGACATTTGTCGATCCACGCCAGCAAGGCGGCAAACTGAATGAAGTCACTAAAGAAGACCTGATTAAACTGGTCGAGTTTGATAACAAAGAATATCTCTATTACAAAGCGATTGCGCCAGATATCGCCTTCATTCGCGCTACCACCTGCGACAGCGAAGGCTACGCCACTTTTGAAGATGAGGTGATGTATCTCGACGCATTGGTTATTGCCCAGGCGGTGCACAATAACGGCGGTATTGTGATGATGCAGGTGCAGAAAATGGTTAAGAAAGCCACGCTGCATCCTAAATCTGTCCGTATTCCGGGTTATCTGGTGGATATTGTGGTGGTCGATCCGGATCAAACCCAACTGTATGGCGGTGCACCGGTTAACCGCTTTATTTCTGGTGACTTCACCCTTGATGACAGTACCAAACTTAGCCTGCCCCTAAACCAACGTAAATTAGTTGCGCGGCGCGCATTATTCGAAATGCGTAAAGGCGCGGTGGGGAATGTCGGCGTCGGTATTGCTGACGGCATTGGCCTGGTCGCCCGAGAAGAAGGTTGTGCTGATGACTTTATTCTGACGGTAGAAACAGGTCCGATTGGCGGAATTACTTCACAGGGGATCGCCTTTGGCGCGAACGTGAATACCCGTGCCATTCTGGATATGACGTCCCAGTTTGATTTTTATCACGGTGGCGGTCTGGATGTTTGTTATTTGAGTTTTGCTGAAGTCGACCAGCACGGTAACGTCGGCGTGCATAAATTCAATGGTAAAATCATGGGCACCGGTGGATTTATTGATATCAGTGCCACTTCGAAGAAAATCATTTTCTGCGGCACATTAACTGCGGGCAGTTTAAAAACAGAAATTACCGACGGCAAATTAAATATCGTCCAGGAAGGACGGGTGAAGAAATTTATTCGGGAACTACCGGAAATTACTTTCAGCGGAAAAATCGCTCTCGAGCGAGGGCTGGATGTTCGTTATATCACTGAGCGCGCAGTATTCACGCTGAAAGAAGACGGCCTGCATTTAATCGAAATCGCCCCTGGCGTCGATTTACAAAAAGATATTCTCGACAAAATGGATTTCACCCCAGTGATTTCGCCAGAACTCAAACTGATGGACGAAAGATTATTTATCGATGCGGCGATGGGTTTTGTCCTGCCTGAAGCGGCTCATTAACAGGAGTATAATGATGGATTTTTCTTTAACTGAAGAACAAGAACTGCTGCTGGCCAGTATTCGCGAACTGATTACGACTAACTTTCCGGAAGAGTATTTCCGCACCTGCGATCAAAACGGGACATATCCGCGTGAGTTTATGCGGGCGCTGGCGGATAACGGTATTTCCATGCTTGGCGTGCCGGAAGAATTTGGTGGTATCCCTGCGGATTACGTCACCCAAATGCTGGCGCTGATGGAAGTGTCAAAATGCGGTGCTCCGGCATTTTTAATTACCAACGGTCAATGTATTCACAGTATGCGCCGTTTCGGTTCTGCAGAGCAGCTACGTAAAACGGCAGAAAGCACCCTGGAAACCGGCGACCCCGCCTATGCCCTGGCGTTGACGGAACCAGGTGCTGGCTCAGATAACAACAGTGCCACCACCACTTACACGCGTAAAAACGGCAAGGTTTACATCAACGGACAGAAAACCTTTATTACCGGTGCGAAAGAGTACCCGTATATGCTGGTGTTGGCGCGCGATCCGCAACCGAAAGATCCCAAAAAAGCCTTCACCCTGTGGTGGGTCGACTCCAGTAAGCCCGGCATTAAGATTAACCCGCTGCATAAAATCGGCTGGCATATGCTCAGCACCTGCGAAGTCTATCTCGACAACGTGGAAGTTGAAGAGAGCGACATGGTGGGCGAAGAAGGAATGGGTTTCCTCAATGTGATGTACAACTTTGAGATGGAGCGCCTGATCAACGCCGCGCGCAGCACCGGCTTTGCCGAATGCGCCTTTGAAGATGCCGCCCGCTATGCCAACCAACGTATCGCTTTTGGTAAGCCCATTGGTCATAACCAGATGATCCAGGAAAAACTGGCGCTGATGGCGATTAAGATTGACAACATGCGCAACATGGTGCTGAAAGTGGCATGGCAAGCCGATCAGCATCAGTCACTGCGCACCAGCGCGGCGCTGGCAAAACTGCATTGCGCACGTACCGCAATGGAGGTCATTGATGATGCGATTCAAATCATGGGCGGTCTGGGCTATACCGATGAAGCGCGCGTCTCCCGCTTCTGGCGTGATGTCCGTTGTGAACGTATCGGCGGCGGTACAGACGAAATTATGATTTACGTAGCAGGTCGGCAGATCCTGAAAGACTATCAGAACAAATAATCTGCAGGCGGCGCAGCTTCTTAACAAACTGCGCCGCCAGATTTATCCAACAAGACTTACCGGTTGAGGAAATTCAGATAGGATTTCTTGTTCCGCAAAACAGTTTTTAAATTGCCTGCGGTAATCGCTGGGTGAACAGCCGACATGGCGCAAAAACAGTTTGCCAAAGTGATCGACATTTTCATAACCCACACGCCAGGAGATCTCTGCCTGTGATAATTCAGTATTAGTGAGTAACCATTTCGCTTCCGTCATACGCCGTTGAATAACATAGTTAATTGGGGAAATACGATACTCTTTGGTAAATTCATGGCAAATATAACTGACGCTGGCACGAAATTTTTTCGATAACTGTTCTAAAGTGATTTTTTCGCGATAATTATTATTCAGATAGAAAAGAATATCTTTTATCAGAACATCTTTTTTAATATACCCCTGCTCCGAACGATAAGCATTTTTAAAGTTTTCGTAGTAAAGAATTGCTAATGTATAGGCAAATGCATCCCATAACGAAGATGTTTGGCTATTTTTACTTTGCGGCAAAATCACACTTAGCTCATTAAATAAGGTTTTAATGACTTCTTTTCCCTGCCCCGCGGCAATTACCGGACAAGAATGCGGTTGCAGTAGATGATTTTCCTCAGCCCCCTGAAACTGAAAGCCGTACAGCGCACAGGTACACGTCGTTGCCGGATCGTTAACGTCAGAGGCCACCGCATGCAGCCTGCCGCGTTCTATCACCACTATATCATCTGCATGCGCGACATATAACGAAGAATCGATGGTAAACCTTGCCACCCCTTTCTTGACGTAAATCAGCTCGGTTTCATTGTCATGAACGTGATGTCCAGACTCCCATTTTGGATCATCGCTAAATGCAAAACGTGAAAGCCGTGGCGTTTTACCAGCGACAAACAGCGTTTCACTGGCATTATCAAAACAGCGTTGATACATGACAACCTCCCTATTCCATGAGCAAGCAAAAACAATATATGCCGGATAAAATACGGCGTGTATTGCGGTTATACAACCGCGTTTAGCGAGAGCTAAACAAGATTATTTACACTGAATGCAAGATTGTACGGTCATGGAATAACTATATTGCCGCAAATTGCACTTTTGTTTTAGCGATCGCATTTTTTTTGCAAGATTGTTGGCAAGGAAAACAGCTTGCTCCGTCGAAAACCCCGCACCGCTATCGCACACTATTTTCAGGCCATTTTTACCTTCCATCGGAGATGGTTCCGTATGCGACTCACAGGAGAAATCATGAAAATAATAACCTGCTTTAAGCTGGTGCCTGAAGAACAGGACATTGTTGTCACTCCAGAATACACCCTGAATTTCGACAATGCCGACGCCAAAATCAGCCAGTTCGATCTCAATGCCATTGAAGCTGCAAGCCAGCTTGCAACAGATGACGATGAGATAGCCGCGCTGACCGTTGGCGGCTCATTGTTGCAGAACTCGAAAGTGCGCAAAGACGTGCTATCCCGCGGGCCGCACAGCCTGTATATGGTGCAGGATGCACAACTTGAGCATGCACTGCCTCTCGATACCGCAAAAGCGCTGGCGGCAGCAGTTGAAAAGATCGGCTTCGATTTACTGATCTTTGGTGAAGGTTCCGGCGACCTTTATGCCCAGCAGGTTGGCTTGCTGGTCGGAGAAATTCTGCAACTTCCGGTGATTAATGCAGTGAGTGCTATTCAGCGTCAGGGCAATACACTGGTGATTGAACGCACGCTTGAAGATGATGTTGAAGTTATTGAACTCTCTGTTCCAACCGTGCTCTGCGTCACCTCCGATATTAACGTGCCACGTATTCCTTCGATGAAAGCCATTCTCGGCGCGGGTAAAAAACCGGTAAATCAGTGGCAGGCAAGTGATATTGGCTGGAGCCAGAGCGCACCACTTGCTGAACTGACCGGCATTCGCGTACCGCCGCAAACAGAACGTAAACACATCATTCTCGATAACGATTCGCCGGAGGCCATTGCCGAGCTGGCGGAATATCTGAAGAAAGCCCTGAACTGAAGCCTACGGAGAAGAAACGATGAGTCAATTAAACAGCGTCTGGGTCTTTAGCGATAATCCTGAACGTTATGCTGAACTGTTTGGCGGCGCTCAGCAATGGGGCCAACAGGTGTATGCCATTGTACAAAATATCGAGCAGGCGCAGGCAGTTATGCCTTATGGGCCAAAATGCATTTATGTTCTTGAGCAAAACGACGCGCTGCAACGTACTGAAAATTACGCCGAAAGCATTGCTGCCCTGCTGAAAGATAACCCCCCCGCTATGTTGCTGTTGGCCGCGACGAAACGTGGTAAAGCTCTGGCAGCACGGTTAAGTGTGCAACTGAATGCGGCGCTGGTGAACGATGCCACGGCGGTGGATATTGTCGATGGTCACATTTGCGCCGAACACCGGATGTATGGCGGGTTAGCGTTCGCTCAGGAAAAGATCAACAGCCCGCTGGCGATCATTACCCTTGCACCCGGTGTTCAGGAACCGTCCACCAGAGATATCTCTCATCAGTGCCCGACAGAAACGGTACCTTATGTTGCTCCGCGTCATGAAATTCTCTGTCGCGAACGCCGTGCGAAAGCGGCAAGCAGCGTGGACCTGAGCAAAGCAAAACGTGTGGTTGGCGTCGGTCGTGGTCTGGCAGCGCAGGATGACCTGAAAATGGTCCACGAACTGGCGGCGGTGCTGAATGCTGAAGTCGGCTGTTCACGTCCAATTGCCGAAGGCGAGAACTGGATGGAGCGTGAACGTTATATCGGTGTCTCCGGCGTGTTGCTGAAATCCGATCTCTACCTGACGCTGGGGATCTCCGGGCAGATCCAACATATGGTTGGCGGCAACGGCGCAAAAGTGATTGTCGCCATCAATAAAGATAAAAATGCGCCAATCTTCAACTATGCCGACTACGGTCTGGTGGGCGATATCTACAAAGTCGTCCCTGCCCTGATTAGCCAGTTGAGCCGCTAATTCCCCTTTCAACCACATCTCCCGCTGTAAACGCAGCGGGAAGGGAGCATAACGCATGTCGGATGACAAATTTGATGCCATTGTGGTCGGTGCGGGCGTTGCCGGTAGCGTTGCCGCACTGGTCATGGCGCGAGCCGGGCTGGATGTCCTGGTGATAGAACGCGGCGACAGTGCCGGATGTAAAAACATGACCGGCGGGCGTCTTTATGCCCACACACTTGAAGCGATTATTCCAGGCTTTGCAACATCAGCGCCGGTAGAACGCAAGGTCACACGCGAGAAAATCTCCTTCTTAACCGAAGTAAGCGCCGTTACCCTCGATTTTCACCGCGAGCAACCAGATGTTCCGCAACACGCATCTTATACCGTATTGCGTAATCGTCTGGACCCGTGGTTGATGGAGCAAGCCGAGCAGGCAGGCGCGCAGTTTATCCCGGGCGTTCGCGTCGATGCGCTGGTTCGTGAAGGAAACAAGGTCACTGGCGTGCAGGCCGGGGATGATATTCTCGAAGCGAATGTGGTGATTCTGGCTGATGGCGTTAACTCGATGCTTGGCCGCTCGCTGGGAATGGTTCCCGCTTCCGATCCGCATCATTACGCTGTTGGTGTTAAAGAGGTTATTGGCCTCACACCAGAACAAATCAACGATCGCTTTAATGTTACGGGCGAGGAAGGTGCCGCCTGGCTGTTTGCCGGTTCCCCTTCGGACGGCCTGATGGGTGGCGGATTCCTCTATACCAACAATGATTCCGTATCGTTGGGGCTGGTTTGTGGATTGGGTGATATCGCCCATGCGCAAAAAAGTGTGCCGCAAATGCTGGAAGATTTTAAACAACACCCCGCCATTCGCCCGCTGATTAGCGGCGGCAAACTGCTTGAATACTCCGCGCATATGGTACCGGAAGGCGGTCTGGCGATGGTGCCGCAGCTGGTTAACGATGGCGTGATTATCGTTGGTGACGCCGCAGGCTTCTGCCTGAATTTGGGTTTTACAGTTCGCGGCATGGATTTAGCCATTGCATCGGCTCAGGCTGCCGCCACAACGGTGATTGCCGCCAAAGAACGCACGGATTTCTCCGCCAGCAGTCTGGCGCAATACAAGCGTGAGCTGGAACAAAGTTGTGTTATGCGCGATATGCAGCATTTCCGCAAGATCCCGGCGCTGATGGAAAACCCGCGCCTGTTTAGCCAATACCCACGAATGGTAGCCGACATCATGAACGAGATGTTCACTATCGACGGTAAGCCTAACCAACCGGTACGCAAAATGATCATGGGACATGCGAAGAAAATTGGGCTGATCAACTTGCTGAAAGATGGCATTAAGGGAGCAACCGCGCTATGAGCCAGAACGCTACGGTTAACGTCGACATCAAATTAGGCGTAAATAAATTCCATGTTGATGAGGGCCATCCGCATATCATTCTGGCGGCAAATCCCGATATCAATGAATTCCGTAAATTAATGAAAGCCTGCCCTGCCGGACTTTATAAGCAGGATGACGCAGGAAACATTCATTTCGATTCCGCCGGTTGTCTGGAGTGCGGCACCTGTCGGGTGCTGTGCGGCAACACTATTCTCGAACAGTGGCAATATCCCGCAGGCACCTTCGGTATTGATTTTCGCTACGGCTAATCATGCATCCCACAGGCCCGCATCTCGGGCCTGATGTTCTGTCTCGAGAGTCCAAAATGAAAGTGACATTAACGTTTAACGAACAACGTCGTGCGGCGTATCG
The DNA here is from genome assembly GCF_019375075.1 of Escherichia sp. XD33. Taxonomy (NCBI): domain Bacteria; kingdom Pseudomonadati; phylum Pseudomonadota; class Gammaproteobacteria; order Enterobacterales; family Enterobacteriaceae; genus Escherichia; species Escherichia sp. XD33. The sequence goes on along the minus strand of NZ_JAENDM010000002.1, from coordinate 62,021 downwards.
TCAGCAAGGGTTATGGGGCGATGCTTCGCTGGCTGATTACTGGCAGCAGACCGCTCGTGCGATGCCAGACAAAATTGCCGTGGTCGATAATCATGGTGCATCGTACACCTATAGCGCGCTCGATCACGCCGCGAGCTGTCTGGCAAACTGGATGTTAGCGAAGGGTATTGAATCAGGCGATCGCATCGCATTTCAACTGCCAGGCTGGTGTGAATTTACCGTTATCTATCTTGCCTGCCTGAAAACCGGTGCGGTTTCCGTGCCGCTGTTGCCTTCCTGGCGGGAAGCAGAACTGGTGTGGGTGCTCAATAAGTGTCAGGCAAAAATGTTCTTTGCACCGACGTTGTTTAAACAAACGCGTCCGGTAGATTTAATCCTGCCGCTGCAAAATCAGCTTCCACAACTACAACAAATTGTAGGCGTGGACAAACTGGCTCCCGCCACCTCTTCCCTCTCATTAAGTCAGATTATCGCCGACAATATCCCACTGACCACGGCGATAACGACCCACGGCGATGAATTAGCTGCGGTGCTGTTTACCTCCGGAACCGAGGGTCTGCCAAAGGGCGTGATGCTAACGCATAACAATATTCTCGCCAGTGAGCGGGCTTATTACGCGCGGCTGAATCTGACCTGGCAGGATGTCTTTATGATGCCTGCGCCACTTGGTCACGCAACGGGATTTCTGCATGGCGTAACAGCACCATTTTTAATTGGTGCTCGCAGCGTGTTGTTAGATATTTTCACTCCTGATGCATGTCTCGCGCTGCTTGAGCAGCAGCGTTGCACCTGTATGCTAGGCGCAACGCCGTTTGTCTATGATCTTTTGAATGTACTAGAGAAACAACCCGCGGACCTTTCAGCGCTGCGTTTCTTTCTTTGCGGCGGAACCACAATCCCCAAAAAAGTGGCGCGTGAATGCCAGCAGCTCGGCATTAAATTATTAAGTGTTTATGGTTCCACAGAAAGTTCGCCGCATGCGGTGGTGAATCTCGATGATCCTTTGTCACGCTTTATGCACACCGATGGTTACGCTGCCGCAGGTGTAGAGATTAAAGTGGTCGATGACGCACGCAAGACCTTACCGCCAGGTTGTGAAGGTGAAGAAGCCTCGCGTGGCCCCAATGTGTTTATGGGGTATTTTGATGAACCTGAATTAACCGCCCGTGCGCTGGATGAAGAAGGCTGGTATTACAGCGGCGATCTCTGCCGCATGGATGAGGCTGGCTATATAAAAATTACCGGACGCAAAAAAGATATTATTGTCCGCGGCGGCGAAAATATTAGCAGCCGTGAAGTGGAAGATATTTTATTGCAGCATCCTAAAATTCACGATGCCTGTGTGGTTGCAATGTCCGATGAACGTTTAGGTGAACGATCATGCGCTTATGTCGTGCTGAAAGCGCCGCATCATTCATTATCGCTGGAAGAGGTAGTGGCTTTTTTTAGCCGTAAACGGGTCGCAAAATATAAATATCCTGAACATATCGTGGTAATCGAAAAACTACCGCGAACTACCTCAGGTAAAATACAAAAGTTTTTGTTAAGAAAAGATATTATGCGGCGTTTAACGCAGGATGTCTGTGAAGAGATTGAATAAGTTTCATCTTCGGGGATCACATAACCCCGGCGACTAAACGCCGCCGGGGATTTATTTTATTTCTTCAGTTCAGCCAGGCTTAACCAGGTTTGCACCACGGTGTCCGGGTTCAGAGACAGGCTATCGATCCCCTCTTCCATCAACCATGCGGCAAAGTCTTCGTGGTCGGACGGACCCTGACCGCAAATCCCGACATATTTGCCCTGTTTCTTCGCGGCACGGATAGCCATCGACAGCAGTGCTTTCACCGCATCGTTGCGCTCATCGAACAATTCAGACACCACGCCGGAGTCACGGTCCAGACCGAGCGCCAGCTGCGTCATATCGTTTGAGCCAATTGAGAAGCCGTCGAAATATTCGAGGAACTGCTCGGCCAGCAAGGCGTTGGACGGGATTTCACACATCATGATGATTTTCAGCCCGTTCTCGCCACGTTTCAGCCCCTGACGCGCCAGTTCTTCAACCACCGCTTTCGCCTGATCTACGGTACGCACGAACGGGATCATGATCTCAACGTTGGTCAGTCCCATGTCGTTGCGCACACGTTTCACTGCTTCACACTCAAGCGCGAAACAGTCGCGGAAGCTGTCGGAAACATAGCGGCCCGCGCCACGGAAGCCGAGCATCGGGTTCTCTTCATCTGGCTCGTAACGCTCACCACCGACCAGGTTGGCATATTCGTTCGATTTAAAATCAGAGAGACGGACAATGACGCGCTTCGGATAAAACGCGGCACCCAGCGTCGCGATCCCTTCAGTCAGACGACCAACGTAAAATTCACGCGGAGAATCAAAACCTTTCATCATCTCGCGGATTTCGTTTTGCAACTGCGGTTCCTGATCGTCAAACTCAAGCAGTGCGCGTGGGTGGACGCCAATCATACGGTTGATGATAAATTCCAGACGCGCAAGGCCCACGCCTTCGTTCGGTAGGCAGGCGAAGTCGAAAGCACGGTCCGGGTTACCGACGTTCATCATCACTTTCAACGGCAGATCCGGCATCGTTTCTACGCTGGAGCTTTTCACGCTAAATTCCAGCAACTCCGCATAGACGTAACCGGTATCACCTTCGGCACAAGAAACAGTGACGTTCTCACCGTCTTTCATCCGTTCTGTTGCATCTCCACAGCCCACTACCGCCGGAATGCCCAGTTCACGAGCGATGATCGCCGCGTGACAGGTACGACCGCCACGGTTGGTGACGATGGCAGATGCTTTCTTCATGATCGGTTCCCAGTCCGGGTCGGTCATGTCAGTAACCAGCACGTCGCCAGGTTCGATGCGGTTCATTTCGCTGATGTCATGGATGACTTTCACCGGACCCGCGCCGATGCGATGACCGATAGCACGGCCTTCGGCGATAATCTTACCCTGTGAATGCAGCGTATAACGCTCCATGACCTGACCGCGTGAGCGCACGGTTTCCGGACGCGCCTGCACAATGAACAGTTTGCCGGTGTGGCCATCTTTCGCCCACTCAATATCCATTGGGCGACCGTAGTGTTTCTCAATTTGTACGGCCTGTTTTGCCAGTTCCTGCACTTCTTCGTTGGTCAGCGAGAAGATGTCACGCTGTTCCTGCGGTACGTCTTCGATTTTAACCTGCTTGCCGTGCTCCTGGGTCGGCGCGTAAACCATGCGGATTTTTTTCGACCCCATGGTGCGGCGCACGATAGCCGGGCGATTCGCCGCCAGTGTCGGTTTATGCACGTAAAACTCATCCGGGTTAACCGCGCCCTGCACGACCATTTCACCAAGGCCCCAGGCGGAAGTGATAAACACCACCTGGTCAAAGCCGGATTCGGTATCAATGGAGAACATCACGCCAGATGATGCGAGGTCAGAGCGCACCATCCGTTGAACACCGGCAGAGAGCGCCACGCCACGGTGATCGTAACCCTGGTGCACACGATAAGAGATGGCGCGATCGTTAAACAGAGAAGCAAATACATGTTTCACTGCCACGAGAACGGCGTCAAAACCCTGAACGTTGAGGAAGGTTTCCTGCTGACCGGCAAAAGAAGCGTCCGGCATATCTTCTGCGGTGGCGGAGGAGCGCACCGCAAAAGAGGCGTTTTCGTCATCGGCGGAAAGCTGTGCATAGGCTTCGCGGATGGCGTTTTCCAGCTCAGGCTGGAAGGGAGTGTCGATAATCCACTGGCGGATTTGCGCGCCCGCTTTCGCAAGCTGAGTAACATCGTCAATATCCGTTTTATCCAGCAGTTCATAAATGCGCTGGTTTACGCCGCTTTGGTCCAGAAACTGGTTAAACGCGTCGGCGGTTGTGGCGAAACCATTCGGAACGGAAACACCCATTCCGGAAAGATTAGTAATCATTTCACCCAGGGAGGCATTTTTGCCCCCAACCCTGTCTACATCATTCATGCCGAGTTGGTTATACCAAAGCACCAGCGGTGACGAGCCATTGTTGGACATCGAACAATCCTTTTGTGATAAATGAACGGTTTGAGAAACACATTTCTGCGCATTTATCTTTGCATATTTAACCGGATGAAAAAAACGGTGAATCGTTCAAGCAAATATATTTTTTTACTTTTTAAGACTGATCCCAGCGTTGCGCAAACCTGCTCTATTCGACAATTTCCACATAAACCATCGGTATAAACGAAACCATAAAAATGAAATGCTGTTTTCATAAAAAATAAAATTGAAGGTTCATTTTATAAACCAGACATTACGTCCTACGCTTCTGTGCGTTTTTAATTTATGCTTTCATAGAATTATGTCTGCATCACGGGAAGAACAAAATGGATAATGCTGTTGATCGCCACGTTTTTTATATTTCTGATGGTACGGCAATAACTGCGGAGGTATTAGGACACGCAGTAATGTCACAATTTCCCGTCACTATCAGCAGCATTACGCTGCCGTTTGTCGAAAATGAGAGCCGTGCACGGGCAGTGAAGGATCAGATTGACGCAATTTATCACCAGACAGGTGTGCGCCCGCTGGTCTTCTACTCCATCGTGTTGCCGGAGATTCGCGCCATCATCTTGCAAAGTGAAGGTTTTTGCCAGGATATTGTTCAGGCGCTGGTTGCCCCGCTACAACAAGAGATGAAACTGGATCCAACGCCGATTGCTCACCGAACCCACGGCCTTAACCCTAATAATCTCAATAAATATGATGCGCGCATTGCGGCGATTGATTACACCCTCGCCCACGATGACGGCATTTCGTTGCGCAATCTGGACCAGGCTCAGGTGATCCTGCTCGGTGTTTCTCGCTGTGGTAAAACCCCCACCAGTCTGTATCTGGCAATGCAATTTGGTATCCGCGCGGCAAACTACCCCTTTATTGCCGACGATATGGATAATCTGGTGCTACCCGCGTCGCTCAAACCGCTTCAGCATAAATTGTTCGGCCTGACTATCGACCCGGAACGTCTGGCGGCGATTCGCGAGGAACGTCGGGAGAACAGTCGCTATGCCTCGCTTCGTCAGTGCAGGATGGAAGTCGCGGAAGTGGAAGCGTTGTACCGTAAAAATCAGATCCCGTGGATTAACAGTACCAATTATTCGGTAGAAGAGATTGCCACCAAGATCCTCGATATCATGGGGCTTAGCCGCCGAATGTACTAGAGAACTAGTGCATTAGCTTGTTTTTTTGTTATCATGCTAACCACCCGGCGAGGTGTGACACACCTCGCACTTGAAATCAGCTGCGATTGGTTTATCGTGATGCGCATCACTTCCCGGCAGTCCTGCCGTAGAAGCAACAAATTTCTGAGACTTGTAATGAACAGAACTGACGAACTCCGTACTGCGCGTATTGAGAGCCTGGTAACGCCCGTCGAACTCGCGCTACGGTATCCCGTAACGCCTGGCGTCGCCACCCATGTCACCGACTCCCGCCGCAGAATTGAAAAAATACTGAATGGTGAAGATAAGCGACTGTTGGTCATTATTGGCCCCTGCTCGATCCACGATCTCACCGCTGCAATGGAATACGCCACCCGTCTGCAGTCGCTGCGCAACCAGTACCAGTCACGGCTGGAAATCGTAATGCGCACCTATTTTGAAAAACCACGAACTGTTGTCGGCTGGAAAGGGCTAATCTCCGATCCAGATTTAAACGGCAGCTATCGGGTAAATCACGGTCTGGAGCTGGCGCGCAAATTACTTTTACAGGTAAATGAGCTGGGTGTCCCTACCGCGACTGAGTTCCTCGATATGGTGACCGGTCAGTTTATTGCTGATTTAATCAGTTGGGGCGCGATTGGCGCACGTACTACCGAAAGTCAGATCCACCGTGAAATGGCTTCGGCACTCTCCTGTCCGGTAGGTTTTAAAAATGGTACCGATGGCAATACGCGGATTGCTGTGGATGCTATCCGCGCAGCCCGCGCCAGCCATATGTTCCTCTCGCCAGACAAAAATGGTCAGATGACCATCTATCAGACCAGCGGCAACCCGTATGGCCACATTATTATGCGTGGCGGCAAAAAACCGAATTATCATGCCGATGATATCGCCGCAGCCTGCGATACGCTGCACGAGTTTGATTTACCTGAACATCTGGTGGTGGATTTCAGCCACGGTAACTGCCAGAAGCAGCACCGTCGCCAGTTAGAAGTTTGTGAGGATATTTGTCAGCAAATCCGCAATGGCTCTACGGCGATTGCTGGAATTATGGCGGAAAGTTTCCTGCGCGAAGGAACGCAAAAAATCGTCGGCGGTCAGCCGCTCACTTACGGTCAATCCATTACCGACCCGTGTCTGGGCTGGGAAGATACCGAACGCCTGGTCGAAAAACTCGCCTCTGCGGTAGATACCCGCTTTTAAATGCGTGCCCATTCCTGATGGGATGGGCATTTCTGCGCAACTTGTTGTCTTCTCAACACATTACTGCTTGCTCTGGTCAGCTATAATATTGATAATAAGAATCATTGTTATATCAATTATTATTAATTTTTATGCGTTATACGGATAGCAGAAAACTCACGCCTGAAACGGATGCCAATCACAAGACCGCTTCCCCGCAGCCTATTCGGCGAATTTCCAGCCAGACACTGTTAGGTCCGGATGGCAAACTGATTATCGATCATGACGGGCAAGAATATCTGCTTCGTAAAACTCAGGCTGGCAAGCTGCTGTTGACCAAGTAGCCTTTAACTCGAGCAGCTGACTTCCAGCCGTTTACCCCAGTCAGGTGGACGACTGACATAGTTATCATCTCTGTCGCTGAAAGGATTTCGCAACGCCTCATGCAGGCGGTGCAATTCCGTCATATCACCCTTTTCTGCCGCTTCAATCGCCCGTTGCGCCAACCAGTTGCGCAATACCAGAGCTGGGTTAACGCTTTGCATCAGTTGCTGACGCTCACTATCGCTAACCTCGTCTTGTTGCAAACGTCCCCGATAACGGGCAAACCAGTCATCAAATGCCGCACGATCAATAAACTCATCACGTAGCGGTGACGCCGCGCTGTGCTGCTCGGTCAGACTCAGCATGCGAAATGTGCGGGTATAATCGCTGCGCTCTCGCGCCATCAGACTGAATAATTCATTCAGTAGCGCGTTATCCTCTTTTTGCTCCGTGATGAAGCCCAGTTTCTGCCGCATCCGTTGTCCATAATGCGTCAACAAAACCTGCTGATAGCTGTCCAGGGCCTCATTCAGGGCATCTACGGCAACAAATGGTGACAATGTCTGCGCCAGACGCTGTAAATTCCACAATGCGACGGCAGGTTGATTGTCAAAGCTGTAACGCCCTTGGTGATCCGAGTGATTACAAATAAAACCGGGTTCGTAATCATCAAGAAAACCAAACGGCCCGTAATCAAGCGTCAGCCCCAGCAGCGACATGTTGTCGGTATTCATCACCCCATGAGCAAAGCCGACCGTCTGCCATTGGGCAATTAACGATGCGGTACGTGCGACAACATCGGTAAACCAGAGACGGTATTTGTCCTCATCATCTGCAAGATGTGACCAGTAATGACGAATGGCAAAGTCAGCTAACTGACGAACCTTTTCCGGCTCGCGGCGATAGTAAAAATGTTCGAAATGACCAAAGCGCAGATGACTTGGTGCCACACGCATCAGCATCGCGCCTGGCTCCACCGTTTCCCGATACACTGGCGAATCGCTGGTGACGATACTTAAAGCGCGGGTCGTCGGAATGCCCAGATAATGCATCGCCTCACTGGCGAGACTTTCTCGTATCGTCGAACGTAAAACCGCCCGTCCATCACCCATTCGCGAATAAGGCGTCAGGCCAGCGCCTTTCAGATGCCAGTCCATTGTAGTGCCATCAGCAAGCCGTTGTTCGCCGAGTAAAATGCCGCGCCCATCACCCAGTTGGCCCGCCCAGACGCCGAACTGATGACCACTGTAAACCTGCGCCAGTGGTGACATACCAGGCAGTAGGGTTTCGCCACCCCAGACACCTGCGCCATTTTTAAACAGTGACGATGGAATACCCAGCGTGTTAGCCAGTTCGGCATTATGCCAAATCAGCCGGGCATTATTTAAAGGCGTAGGGGAAAGTGTTGTATAGGTTGCTGGCAATTCATCGCGCCAACGGGTAATAAAAGACAGGGTCATAGATCCTCCTGTTTGATAGTGTAGACGGTTACTCTCGTCTTAAACACCAGCAAACAGGAGGGTTATCGCTGAACCAACGTCGTTATCTGATTTACAGGAACGGCAGGCCACAGGCATCCCTGGAGAGCATGGAAATCAAAGGGGGTAATCTGTGCCATTATTTCTGGCGTATCAATGCCCCCCGCGATGATGCAATTGCAACATGGGGAAATTTGCGCCTGGATCGCACGAATAAACGGTTCGAAGGAGCGATGCGTGATTTGTTGCTGAATAAAAGTTTTATCCAGCATGACGCGGGTGAAAAGACCATCAAAAACCGCTTTCATTGTGCTATTGCCTGCGCCCAAATTACCTAACACAAGGGGATACATTTGCGATAAGGACAAAAGATCGCGATTATCTTTTCCTTCATTGAGATGCGGGTAATTCTCATTAATCAACAGTTCAATAAACGGATATTTTAATAGTTCGCCCGCGTAATTATCCCTGTCTAATAATAAAGTAGCCACTTGTGGGGTTAAATTAAGCCAGGCAAAGAGTTTATGTTGAATAAAAAAGTGTTGGCATGATTTTAGCAATTCCAACTGCTCAGAAAATAATTGCCAATGTTGCTCCTCGGTAAGTTGCGCTATAACCCGACTCGTCGGGATACGAACCGTACCATCTTCACTGGAGAAATGAGTAATTAACTCAACGCCGACAAGGTCTTGCTGGTTATCTCTTATCGGCAGGAAATAGCAATCAGAATGATAAAGATTCTCCAAAAAAATCTTCATGGTAACCGTCCCTCTCGAAGGATGTTTTTCAGTATCCGGCTAAAAGGGATGAGGCCATAAGACATAACAATTACAGAAGGAGTAACTTTCATTTGTTCCATGTTAACCACTTTTTCAGGGGTCCTTTTTTTAGATTATCCTGATTATAAACGAATAATCCATTTACGGAATTTTTGTCTGCAAAATACTACTGTATTCAGGAGTAAATGGACGGCGATGTATCATCGCCGTCCATTTTTCGACATACTAGATTCGTCTCGCCTGCCAGAAATTTTTCTGCCAATAGACATTATCAAGTGAGGAACGCATCACTCCCTTGCTGGTAGAGGCGTGGATAAATTGGTTGTTGGTATCGTAAATACCTACATGCAAACCATTTTGTCCGGACCCCGTTTTGAAAAAGACCAGGTCACCTGGCAGCAACTCGTCTTTATCAATTTGTGTGCCAATAGAGGCTTGTTGTTTGGTTTCACGGGGCAGCTGCAAATCGAAACGATCGCGCATCGTCACAACCACAAATCCCGAACAGTCCACACCGCGCCGCGTCATGCCACCATAACGATACGGCGTGCCATGCCAGCTTTGTAGCTGGTCGTTCAAACCGGCAATAACGGTAATCGAATCAGAAAGTCTGGCATTTGGCGGCGGTGCTTTATGGTGGCTACACCCGGCCAGAAGCAGTGCTGTGATCAAAATAAGGCAGAAACGCATTCCGTACGGTTCCTCTGTTTTTTATTCTTGCATTAATTTAGCGTCGTAATTACCCGATTTTCAAGATACTAATGAAATCAGATGGTCGAAATCAGCATTCTGTGACCTTCGATATCCAGACGGCGAAAATTCATCCCATAGGCCTGCGCCAGATTTGGCGGCGTGAGCACCTCTTCCCTGCGTCCACTGGCCAGCATTTTTCCACCTTTTAGCAACCACGCCCGATGCGCATGACGCAATGTGTGGTTGAGATCGTGACTGCTCATCACAATCGCCAGTCCTTGCTGACACAGCGCGCTCAGAATTTTGTCTAACGCACTTTGTTGCGCAACATCAAGACTGTTCATCGGCTCATCAAGAAGCAGCAATTGGCCTGCGGGATTGGCTTGTGGTGTGATTTGCAACACCACCGCAGCAAGACGTACGCGTTGCCATTCACCGCCGGAAAGTTGATTGGTGCTACGTCCGAGTTTGTCATCAAGAGCCAGCGCCCCTGCGACATCATTCAGTAGTTCGGTACGCGTTTTATCGTGCTGATGCAGTGTCAGGTAGTGCCAGACCGGCATTGCAAACGGCGGCGTCTGCTGTTGTGAAAGATAGGCGCGATGCAGCGCGAGTTTTGTTGCGGACCATGCTTCCAGTGGTTGCCCCGCGAACTGAATGCTTCCCTTACCGCTGGTCATTCCGGCCATTCGCGCCAGTAAGGTACTCTTACCCGCGCCATTCGGCCCCACCAGGTGCAGGATCTCCCCAGCCCGAACCTCGCCAGAAAGCGGCCCCAGGCGGGTAGATTCCGCAACATCTTGTAACTGCATCACAATAGACATTATTTTGCCAACGCCAGTTTAATGCTTTCCATCACAATGGGATCTTCCGGCGTCATATCCGGGGAAAAACGCTGGATGACTTTTCCGTCCCTGCCAACCAGGAATTTTTCAAAATTCCATAAAATATCATCCGGGTACAGCGGTGCACGGCCTTTGCTGACCATACGGGCATAGAATCCGCTCTCTTCCGGCGCGACTGCGGTCGGCGCTGCGGCAATCAATTTTTGATACAGCGGATGGCGTCCTTCGCCATTAACTTCAATCTTACTGAACATCGGGAACGTCACCCCCCATGTGGTGGTACAGTAAGTTTTAATCTCTTCATCGCTGCCCGGTTCTTGTTCCAGAAACTGGTTGCACGGGAATCCCAGCACCATAAAACCTCGATCGACCCAGGCTTTCTGAATATTCTCCAACTGCTCATATTGCGGCGTTAAGCCACACTTTGAGGCGACATTGACAATCAACAGCACATTACCGGCGAACTTCTCCAGCGTGGTCACTTCACCGTCGATATCTTTCACTACGGTCGTCAGAATGGAATCTTGCATCGTTTCTCCTGGGTGTGGTCAGTAAAAATCTTAGCTTTTAATCATAGACCGTCTTTTTGCGGCTAACGTCCTGCTTTTAACAATAACCAGATAAATACCGGCGCACCTAACGTTGCGGTGACCACGCCAATAGGCAGCTCTGCGGCAGCTAATGCCAGGCGCGCTACAATATCGGCCAGCAGCAATGCGCTCGCCCCTGCCAGCGCGCAGCCGGGAAGTAATACGCGATGATCGGTTAAACCACACAACCGGAGAATATGGGGGATCACCAGACCAATAAAGCCGATAGCACCCGCCAGCGCCACACTGACGCCAACCATCCAGCCGGTCGCTGCCACCAGCACATTGCGCCAGAACCACAGGGGTAAACCCAGTTGCCGCGCCGAGATCTCGCCAAGTGCTAACATATTCATCGGCCTGGACTGACAACAGATCCACAACAACACGGGGATCAATGCCAGCATCAGCCAGCTTTGCCGCCAGTCTACGCCGCCAAAACCGCCCATCATCCAGTACATCAGCTGACGCAAATCAACTGAGGTGGAAAAGTAGATAGCCCACGTCATTAGTGCGCTACAGATAATCCCTAATGCAACGCCAGCCAGCAATAACCGACTGGTCGAAAGATGACGACGGGCGAAACGTAAGAGTATTAAAGTGATGATAAGCGCGCCAGCAATCGCACACAGCCCTAGCGCCCAGTTGGGGAGTTGCCCTTGCCCAAGCAATACCGCGGCGATAAGCCCCACGCCTGCGCCGTTAGAGACGCCAAGTAGTCCAGGTTCTGCCAGAGGATTTTCAAACAACGCCTGCATTACAGCGCCGGATATAGCCAGCGCCGCACCAACCAGCAATACAGCCAGCGTACGTGGCAGGCGAATTTGCCAGACGAACAGTTCGCCACGAGGAGTAAACCAGTCACCTGGCGAGATCCATTGTTCACCGGCGCAAAGGCTTAAGAGAAGCGCCAGCAGCATCAAAACTGACAGGCATAATAACCAGCGAATATTTTGTCGCTGTTGTTGGCGGGCAAGTGTCAGCATGGTATCCGTTCTGCTGAAGTGTCATGGCGTTGATTTTACGGTGACTCTTCGACAGTGAAAAGAAAAAAGGCCGCAGAGCGGCCTTTTTAGTTAGATCAGATTACTCGTCTTTGGGCGAAGCGTTTTCGACCCGGCTTTTTAACTTCTGCCCGGGTCTGAAGGTCACCACGCGCCGTGCTGTAATGGGAATATCCTCGCCCGTTTTCGGGTTACGTCCCGGGCGTTGATTCTTATCACGCAGATCGAAGTTACCAAAACCAGAGAGTTTCACCTGTTCGCCGTTTTCCAGAGCGCGACGGATCTCTTCGAAAAACAGTTCAACCAGTTCTTTGGCATCCCGCTTGCTAAGCCCAAGCTTATCAAACAGATATTCTGACATTTCAGCTTTTGTAAGCGCCATAGGTTCAATCCCTCAATGATGCCTGGAATCGCTCTTTTAATGCCTCTACACATTTGGCGACGGTAGCGGCAATCTCCTCTTCTTCGAGTGTACGGCTGGTATCTTGCAGGATCAGGCTTATGGCGAGGCTCTTATACCCCTCCGCAACACCCTTACCGCGGTACACGTCAAATAAGTTTACGCCAACTACCTGATTTACGCCAACTTTCTTACATTCGGATAAAATATCCGCTGCGGGAACGTTTTCTGCGACCACCACCGCGATGTCACGACGGTTCGCCGGGAAGCGAGAAATCTCGCGCGCCTGAGGCACCACGCGGTCTGCGAGCTTGTTCCACTCCAGTTCGAACACCAGAGTGCGACCGTTAAGATCCAGTTTACGTTCCAGTTCAGGATGAACAACCCCAACAAAACCAATACGTTCACCTTTCAGATAAATCGCTGCGGATTGCCCCGGATGCAGTGCCGGATTCGCTTCTGCACGGAACTCAACCTCATTCAGTTTACCGGTCAGGTCGAGAACGGATTCAAGATCGCCTTTCAAATCATAGAAATCAACGGTCTCTTTTGCCAGGTTCCAGTGCTCTTCGTAACGGTTACCGCAAATCACACCGGCTAACATCAGATCCTGACGAATGCCCAACGGTGCCTGAGTATCTGGTACGAAACGCAGACCGCTTTCGAAAATGCGCACACGGTTCTGCTGACGGTTCTGGTTGTACACCACGGTTGCCAGCAGGCCAGTCCACAGAGAAAGACGCATTGCTGACATTTCAACAGAGATCGGGCTTGGCAGCAGTAAGGCTTCAACGCCTGGATGGATCATCTGCTGCACTTTCGGATCAACGAAGCTGTAGGTGATCACTTCCTGATAGCCTTTGTCGTTGAGCAGCGTTTTCACGCGCTTGAGCGACAGGTCAGCTTCACGGTGAGTACCCATAATCAGGCTTGCCTGTACCGGCTCATCCGGGATGTTGTTGTAGCCGTAAACACGCGCGACTTCTTCAACCAGATCTTCTTCAATCTCCATATCGAAACGCCAGCTCGGCGCAACTGCCTGCCATTCGTCTTTGCCTTCGGTCACTTCGCAGCCGAGACGACGCAGAATGTCAGTTACCTGCTCATCCGCAATATGATGGCCGATCAGGCGATCCAGTTTGCTACGACGTAGAGTGATGGTTGCACGCTTCGGCAGCGTTGCTTCGTTGGTGATATCAATTACCGGGCCAGCCTCACCACCGCAGATGTCGATCAGCAGACGGGTCGCACGTTCCATCGCTTTGTGCTGCAGTGCCGGATCAACGCCACGCTCATAACGGTGAGACGCATCGGTATGCAGGCCATGACGACGAGCACGACCGGTGATAGACAGCGGGCTAAAGAACGCGCATTCCAGCAGCACGTTTTGTGTTTCGTCATTCACGCCAGAGTGTTCGCCACCGAAGATGCCGCCCATCGCCAGCGCCTTGTTGTGGTCGGCGATGACCAGAGTGTCAGCATTCAGCTTCGCTTCAGTACCGTCGAGCAGCACCAGCGTTTCGCCCTCTTTCGCCATCCGCACCACAATGCCGCCTTCAATGCGATCTTTATCGAAAGCGTGCATCGGCTGGCCCAGTTCGAGCAGCACATAGTTGGTGACGTCAACAACTGCATCGATAGAACGGATCCCGCAACGACGCAGTTTTTCTTTCATCCACAGCGGAGTTGGCGCTTTAACGTTAATGCCTTTTACCACACGGCCAAGATAACGCGGGCAGGCTTCCGGCGCTTCGACTGTAATCGGCAGCGTGTCGTCGATGGTCGCACCAACCGGAACGATTTCCGGTTGAACCAGCGGCAGCTGGTTCAGCACGGCAACGTCACGCGCAACACCAATGATGCCTAAGCAGTCGGCACGGTTTGGCGTCACGCTGATTTCGATGGTGTTGTCATCAAGTTTCAGGTATTCACGGATATCGGTGCCAATCGGCGCATCCGCAGGCAGTTCGATAATGCCGCTGTGATCGTCAGAAATGCCCAGTTCAGAGAAGGAGCACAGCATCCCTTCAGACGGTTCGCCACGCAGTTTCGCCGCTTTAATTTTGAAATCACCCGGCAGAACAGCACCAATGGTCGCTACCGCTACACGCAGGCCCTGACGGCAGTTTGGCGCACCGCAGACGATGTCCAGCAGGCGATCGCCGCCGACATTCACTTTTGTCACACGCAGTTTGTCAGCGTTCGGATGCTGCGCACACTCAACCACTTCACCAACGACCACGCCGTGGAAGCTGCCGGCAACCGGTTCTACACCGTCAACTTCCAGGCCCGCCATAGTGATTTGATTTGCCAGCGCATCGCTATCAATCGCCGGGTTCACCCATTCGCGTAACCACAGTTCACTGAATTTCATAATCTATTCCTGCCTTATTTAAACTGTTTGAGGAAACGCAGATCGTTTTCGAAGAATGAACGCAGGTCGGTGACGCCGTAACGCAACATAGTCAGACGCTCCATCCCCATCCCGAAGGCGAAACCAGAGTAAACTTCCGGGTCGATGCCAACGTTACGCAACACGTTCGGATGCACCATCCCGCAGCCCAGCACTTCCAGCCATTTACCGTTTTTACCCATGACGTCCACTTCTGCAGAAGGTTCGGTAAACGGGAAGTAGGAAGGACGGAAGCGAATCTGCAAATCTTCCTCAAAGAAGTTACGCAGGAAGTCGTGCAGCGTGCCTTTCAGGTTGGTAAAGCTGATGTTGGTATCAACAATCAGACCTTCCATCTGATGGAACATCGGCGTGTGAGTCTGGTCGTAGTCGTTACGATAAACACGGCCAGGCGCGATGATACGAATCGGTGGCTGCTGGGCTTTCATGGTGCGGATCTGTACGCCAGAGGTCTGGGTACGCAGCAGGCGGGTAGTGTCAAACCAGAAAGTGTCGTGGTCAGCGCGCGCCGGGTGGTGACCAGGAATGTTCAGAGCATCGAAGTTATGATAATCGTCTTCGATTTCCGGCCCGGTTGCCACGGTAAAGCCAAGCTCACCGAAGAAACTTTCGATACGGTCGATGGTACGGGTAACCGGATGCAGACCGCCGTTTTCAATGCGACGACCTGGCAGAGAGACATCAATCGTTTCCGCCGCCAGACGCGCATTCAGTGCAGCGCTTTCCAGTTCCGCTTTACGCGCATTCAGCGCCTGCTGAACCTGCTCTTTCGCTTCGTTGATAACCGCACCAGCTGCCGGACGCTCTTCTGGCGGCAGCTCACGCAGGGTCGTCATCTGAAGGGTTAAGTGCCCTTTTTTACCCAAATATTCGACGCGCACATTATCTAACGCGGCAACATCTGACGCCTGGCTAATGGCCGCCTTCGCACTGGCAACCAGTTCTGCGAGATGTGACATGGTTTTCCTCATTGTGTCAGTGGTGACACTGGTTCGTTGGACTTAGAGCCTATCCCATCAGGCTATTTTACTTGCCATTTTGGTCCCGGGCTGTGCTCGAAATTCTCACGTACTTAAATACGCTCCGGTTTCTCCGCGCTGGCCGTGTCCAGTCTGGCTGCGACAATTACACCTGATGAGACAGGCTTTTTATTTTTCAAAACGCGCATACAAAAAAAGCCTCCACTGGGAGGCTTTCAGGCGCTGTTTTCCGTTTCTCTTCTCACGCGCTAGCCTCCTGGATTCAGGTGCTAAAGTAAAAAAAGAAGCGGAAAATAGCAGCATTCATTGCTTGCGTTACCTTTTGGTACTCTTCAAAAGACCTTTATTGAAAAGGCTACGGCGATAAAAGTCAATGTTTTGATGGCGTTGAAACGAAAAGAGGGAGACTAGCTCCCTCTTTCAACTGGCTTATGCCAGAGCTGCTTTCGCTTTTTCAACCAGAGCGGTGAACGCTACTTTGTCGAATACTGCGATATCAGCCAGGATCTTACGGTCGATTTCAACAGAGGCTTTTTTCAGGCCATTGATGAATTTGCTGTAAGAAATACCGTTCTGACGTGCTGCTGCGTTGATACGCGCAATCCACAGTTGACGGAACTGACGCTTACGTTGACGACGGTCACGGTAAGCATACTGACCAGCTTTGATAACAGCCTGGAAGGCAACGCGGTATACGCGAGAACGCGCACCGTAGTAGCCTTTAGCTTGTTTCAAAATTTTCTTGTGACGTGCACGTGCAATAACACCACGTTTTACGCGAGCCATATGTGCTCTCCTGTATCTATATTCTAATTAAAAAGTTAAAAACGTTAACGGCTTATGCGTACGGCAGGCACGCGATTACTAGGCCCAGATCGCCTTTGGAAACCATGGCTTTCGGACGCAGGTGACGTTTACGTTTGGTCGCTTTTTTGGTCAGAATGTGACGCAGGTTAGCGTGCTTGTGCTTAAAACCACCTTTACCGGTTTTTTTGAAGCGCTTAGCAGCACCGCGTACGGTCTTAATTTTTGGCATTTTAATAACTTCCACTTCGCATTGTTAATAAACGAAACAAAGGCGAACAAAGCCTGTGAAGCCCGAAGGCTCCACAGACAGTGCTACTTGAAGGCCTTACTGTTTCTTCTTAGGAGCGAGCACCATGATCATCTGGCGGCCTTCGATCTTCGTTGGGAAGGATTCGACCACTGCCAGTTCTTGCAAATCGTCTTTCACGCGATTAAGCACTTCCATACCGATTTGCTGGTGCGCCATCTCACGACCGCGGAAACGCAGCGTGATTTTGGCTTTATCACCCTCTTCGAGAAAGCGAATCAGGCTGCGGAGTTTTACCTGATAGTCGCCTTCATCTGTACCAGGACGGAATTTAATTTCCTTAACCTGGATAACTTTTTGCTTTTTCTTCTGTTCCTTAGAAGACTTGCTCTTTTCATAGAGGAATTTGCCGTAATCCATTATACGACAAACCGGCGGCTCGGCGTTAGGGCTGATCTCGACTAAGTCTACTCCGGCTTCTTCTGCTTTCTCCAGAGCTTCTCTCAGACTCACAATACCAAGCTGCTCGCCTTCCAGACCTGTTAAGCGAACTTCCTGGGCGCGAATTTCGCCATTGATACGGTTAGGGCGCGCCGTTTGAACTCGTTTTCCGCCTTTAATACCTTATTCCTCCAATTGTTTAAGACTGCGGCTGCGAATCTCTTGTTGCAGCTTCTCGATCACTTCATTTACGTCCATGCTTCCCAGGTCTTTACCACGGCGGGTGCGAACGGCAACTTTGCCTGATTCCACCTCTTTATCACCACAGACCAGCATATATGGGACGCGACGCAAAGTGTGCTCGCGGATTTTAAAGCCAATCTTCTCATTTCTCAAGTCTGCTTTAACACGAATGCCCGCATTTGATAGTTTTTGCGTCAATTCGTTAACGTATTCAGACTGTGAATCGGTAATATTCATGATAACAACCTGAACCGGCGCAAGCCAGGTCGGGAAGAAACCAGCGAACTCTTCGGTCAGGATACCGATGAAACGTTCCATCGACCCCAGAATTGCGCGGTGAATCATTACCGGTACTTTACGTTCATTGTCTTCGCCTACATAAGAAGCGCTCAGACGAGACGGCAAAGAGAAGTCCAGCTGTACTGTACCGCACTGCCATGCACGATCGAGGCAGTCATACAGGGTAAATTCAATTTTCGGACCGTAGAAAGCGCCTTCACCCAGTTGATATTCAAACGGGATGTTGTTTTCTTCCAGCGCAACCGCCAGGTCCGCCTCAGCACGATCCCACATTTCGTCGCTGCCAATACGTTTTTCAGGACGAGTGGAGAGTTTGACGACGATCTTCTCGAAGCCAAAAGTGCTATACATATCATAGACTAAACGGATACATCCGTTAACTTCATCGCGAATTTGTTCTTCAGCACAGAAGATATGCGCGTCATCCTGGGTAAATCCACGCACGCGCATCAGGCCATGCAGCGAACCTGACGGCTCGTTACGGTGGCAGCTACCAAACTCGGCCATACGCAGCGGCAGATCGCGATAAGACTTCAGCCCCTGGTTGAAAATTTGTACGTGACCCGGGCAGTTCATCGGCTTAATGCAGTATTCACGGTTCTCAGAAGATGTGGTGAACATTGCATCTTTGTAGTTGTCCCAGTGACCGGTTTTTTCCCACAGGACACGGTCCATCATGAACGGACCTTTAACTTCCTGATACTGGTACTCTTTCAGTTTAGAACGAACAAACACTTCCAGTTCACGGAAGATGGTCCAGCCGTCGTTGTGCCAGAATACCATACCCGGCGCTTCTTCCTGCATATGGTACAGGTCGAGCTGTTTACCGATTTTACGGTGGTCGCGTTTCGCGGCTTCTTCCAGGCGCTGCAGGTAAGCGTTAAGTGCTTTTTTGTCTGCCCACGCCGTACCGTAAATACGTTGCAACATTTTGTTGTTGCTGTCGCCACGCCAGTAAGCCCCTGCCGTTTTCATTAGTTTGAAATGATGGCAGAAACGCATGTTCGGTACGTGCGGACCGCGGCACATATCGACATATTCTTCATGGAAGTACAGACCTGGCTTGTCATCATGGGCGATGTTTTCGTCAAGAATGGAGACTTTGTAGCTCTCCCCACGGTTGGCGAAAGTTTCACGCGCTTCGTGCCAGCTGACTTTCTTCTTAATGACGTCGTAGTTTTTCTCAGCAAGCTCATGCATCCGCTTCTCGAGTGCTTCGACATCTTCCTGGGTTAACGTGCGGTCAAGATCAACGTCGTAATAAAAACCGTTGTCAATAACCGGGCCGATTGCCATTTTGGTATGCGGCCAAAGTTGTTTAATCGCGTGCCCTAACAGGTGCGCACAGGAGTGACGAATGATCTCCAGACCTTCTTCGTCTTTGGCGGTAATGATCGACAGTTGTGCGTCGTTTTCAATCAGATCGCAAGCATCAACCAGTTCGCCATTAACGCGCCCTGCGATACAGGCTTTCGCCAGACCTGGACCAATGTCCAGCGCAACATCCATGGGGCTTACAGCGTGATCGTAATGGCGTTGGCTGCCATCAGGAAGAGTTATAACAGGCATTTTATATCCTTATTTGCAGTGGTGACCCACACGAAAGATCACATACAAAGAAAAATTTGTTTATTAACAGTTCATTGCGAAACCATCTAGCCAACAAATGCTAAATTGGTTCGCAATCAGGTACACAAATGAAAGACATTAACCTCTCACCTTCCACCCGGTTGAGCGATGTTAACACTAAAAAAAGGGAGATTGTACCTTTCCGTTTCACATTGATTCGATTCGCAATTCGTTTGTAGTGAGTACACCAGCAAAACGCTTAAAGAACAACTGATAACATCACGGTGCGTCTGAAAGGTTTACTGCGAGCGGATTTACAGCAGCATAAACTGAATCCAGCAAAGTTCGTTGCGTGATTTGGCGGTAGTATTTTAAACGCTCATGAGATTAATGACGAAGTGGTCATATCACAATGATAAAAGTGACACAATTCTTATAACAATTTTTCGTGCACATTTCGTTCTGGCGATAATAATTAATCATCATCCTCAAAACCTCCAGATATATATAAGGCGAACAGATTATGAGTCAAAACGATATCATTATCAGAACTCATTATAAGTCTCCTCATAGATTGCACATCGATAGCGACATACCAACACCTTCATCAGAGCCTATTAATCAATTTGCGCGCCAGCTCATCACCCTACTTGATACCTCTGACTTAAGTTCGATGCTGTCATACTGTGTTACTCAGGAATTTACCGCAAACTGTCGAAAAATATCACAAAATTGTTATTCCACTGCCCTTTTTACCATTAACTTTGCCACTTCACCCATCCATACAGAAAATATACTCATTACATTACACTATAAAAAAGAAATCATTTCCTTATTACTAGAAACCACGCCTATTAAAGCTAACCATTTGCGAAGCATACTGGATTATATTGAACAGGAACAGTTAACTGCTGAAGATCGTAACCATTGTATGAAACTGTCTAAAAAAATCCATAGAGAAAAAAACTATACACCCAACAGTAAATCTCAATGGTAGTGCATGTTTTTTGCAATCTCCTTCTGACGCTATTTTTTGTCGCCATCTGTCATTGCAATACGCCCTTGATTCATTGAGAAATGGAAAAGGCAAAGTCAACCTGATTAAACATTACTCCTCCGTTGAATCCATACAGCAGCATGTCCCCTTAGTCCGGGACGCGGAGTTCAGAGCATTACTTCGCCATCCTCCTGCAGGGAGTCGCGTTATCGCGAGTAAGGATTTTGGCTTCGCTTTAGATATTTTCTTTTGTCGAATGATGGCAAACAATGTCAGTCATATGTCCGCGATTTTATATATAGACAATCATACTTTGTCAGTAAGGCTACGAATAAAGCAGTCAGTGTATGGACAATTAAATTATGTTGTGTCCGTTTACGACCCGAACGATACCAACGTTGCCGTCAGAGACACCCACAGGACAGCACGGGGCTTTCTTTCGCTTGATAAGTTCATCAGTTCAGGTCCCGATGCTCAGACCTGGGCTGATAGATATGTTCGCAACTGTGCAATTGCTATTCTGCCCCTATTACCTGTGGGAGTTCCAGGGGCTATTTTCGCGGGTATTGCATCACGAATGCCATTTGCCCCTATACATCCATCGGCAATGTTGTTAATAATGGCTACAGGCCAGACTCAACAGCTTATTACATTATTCAAACAGTTGCCCATACTCCCTGAAAAAGAAATCATTGAAATAATAACTGCGCAGAATAGCGTTGGTACACCTGCTTTATTTTTGGCTATGATGAACGGACATACTGACAACGTGAAAATATTTATGCAAGAAATTCAGTCACTGGTAGATAATCACATCATTCATGAAGATAATCTGGTTAAATTACTGCAAACTAAAAGTGCTAACGAAACACCTGGACTTTATATCTCCATGTTGTATGGATTCGATGAAATAATCGATATCTTTCTGAATGCATTAACCACTCCAATAGCACAAGAGCTTTTAAACAAAAAACTGGTGATGAGTATTTTAGCCATGAAAATACATGATGGTGAGCCAGGATTATACGCCGCAATGGAAAATAATCACCCTTTGTGTGTCACACGGTTCCTCTCTAAAATTAATGGCATCGCCTTTAAATACAAGTTGAGCAAAGCTAACATCATGGATTTATTAAAAGGAGCTACAGCACAGGGAACCCCTGCATTATACATCGCCATGAGCAAGGGTAATGAAGACGTCGTGTTATCTTATATATCGACGCTGGGTGCTTTTGCAAAAAAACATTCTTTTAGTCAACATCAGTTATTTACACTATTGGCCGCTAAAAATCATGACAACATGTCAGCTGTTCATATAGCCATTCATCATAAGCATTATAAAACTGTAGAAACATATTATGCTGCTATTAATGCAATCAGCCAAAGCCTGAGTTTTAGTGCTGATGAAATAAAGACGTATTTATAACCAGCTATTTACGATATATATCGATACATAATTTTATTTTTTTCATAAAACGCAGAAACAGTGACCATGTGCACAACGCCACCCGACGGCTGTAATAACAAAAAATCCCTTGATGCCTGTCCCTTTTGTTACACTCCGTTATCACGCACAAGAGATATGCAGGACACTGGTATGCCGACTAAACGCTTTGATAAAAAACACTGGAAGATGGTGGTGGTGCTACTGGCAATCTGTGGCGCTATGTTGTTGCTACGTTGGGCAGCAATGATTTGGGGCTGAGCAGTGACAAACGAAGACAGCCAGACCGCATAACACGGTCCGGCAGATAATTTTACATGCTGTAGCCCAGCGATAAGGTTGTCCGACGGTCGGTATGTTCCGGTGCAGACTCTGGAGGTTCAGAGTTCCATGTGACGTTGTAAGCCACCTTCAGTCCAAAATGTTCATTAATAGCAACATTTAATGCGCTTTCGGAGTTCAGCGTTGTGTCTTCCGCGCCAAAGACCGAAACACCCTGCGTAAATTTAGCGTTGTCAGTCAACTGCCATGCATAAGCCCCGGAGGCATAGCCCAGCGGCTGGGTTTCACTGGCATTGTCGGTATATTTGTCGTAACGCACACCTGGACCGAATTCAAAGCGGAAACTGTGTACCGGGCCATTCAAAAACTGACGACCATAACCCGCGGTCAACACATCGCGCTCTCGATAGCCGTTATAACGGTCTGTCAGCCAGCTTGCCTGACCAAATAAATAGTCATAATCAGTTAAATTAAAACGGCTACGCCCGCCCGCCGCATATTTTTCTGAAGAACGCTCATCATTAGAAGAAGTATTACTGGCGTTCCCCCACAGCGACCAGGCAGTGGTGTGTCCATACCAGGTCATGGTGGTGTCAGCCGTAAGTGAGGAGCTTTTCGTATTGCCTGATTGTGCAAGATATCCTGCGTTCAGATTACCTTCGAAAGGTTTTTTAGCGCTGGCAGGATCATCCATGACAGTAAAAACGGAATCATCGGCAGCTGCATTCAGTGACGCAAACATGCCCCCCGCCAACATAACGATGGCAGGAACTGTCTTCAAAAGCTTCATTTATCAAGAGTCCGTACAACAAAAAAAGAGACCATCGCGGTCCCGGAAACTTTCTTAAGGATCAAAGATTAGCGTCCCTGGAAAGGTAACGAATTATAAAAAGGCGCGAATAACTTAGCAATGTATTCTTATTTCATTTTTTGAATAAGCATGTGGCGAAAACAGATTTTTATTTATATATATTTATCTGCAAAATTTTAAATAAAGCTCCAATAAATCATATTGTTAATTTCTTCACTTTCCGCTGATTCGGTGCCAGACTGAAATCAGCCTATAGGAGGAAATGATGGTACGTATCTATACGTTGACACTTGCGCCCTCTCTCGATAGCGCAACAATTACCCCGCAAATTTATCCCGAAGGAAAACTGCGCTGTACCGCACCGGTGTTCGAACCCGGGGGCGGCGGCATCAACGTCGCCCGCGCCATTGCCCATCTTGGAGGCAGTGCCACAGCGATCTTCCCGGCGGGTGGCGCGACCGGCGAACACCTGGTTTCACTGTTGGCGGATGAAAATGTCCCCGTCGCTACTGTAGAAGCCAAAGACTGGACCCGGCAGAATTTACACGTACATGTGGAAGCAAGCGGTGAGCAGTATCGTTTTGTTATGCCAGGCGCGGCATTAAATGAAGATGAGTTTCGCCAGCTTGAAGAGCAAGTTCTGGAAATTGAATCCGGGGCCATCCTGGTCATAAGCGGAAGCCTGCCGCCAGGTGTGAAGCTGGAAAAATTAACCCAACTGATTTCCGCTGCGCAAAAACAAGGGATCCGCTGCATCGTCGACAGTTCTGGCGAAGCGTTAAGTGCAGCACTGGCAATTGGTAACATCGAGTTGGTTAAGCCTAACCAAAAAGAACTCAGTGCGCTGGTGAATCGCGAACTCACCCAGCCGGACGATGTCCGCAAAGCCGCGCAGGAAATCGTTAATAGCGGCAAGGCCAAACGGGTTGTCGTTTCCCTGGGTCCACAAGGAGCGCTGGGTGTTGATAGTGAAAACTGTATTCAGGTGGTGCCACCACCGGTGAAAAGCCAGAGTACCGTTGGCGCTGGTGACAGCATGGTCGGCGCGATGACACTGAAACTGGCAGAAAATGCCTCTCTTGAAGAGATGGTTCGTTTTGGCGTAGCTGCGGGGAGTGCAGCCACACTCAATCAGGGAACACGTCTGTGCTCCCATGACGATACGCAAAAAATTTACGCTTACCTTTCCCGCTAACAAAAACATTCCCCCAGCATTGGGGGAATCATCACCAACCTGTCGGCAACGCGTTTCTCCGACTATGCTCAAAAGTCATGTGATAACAAAGGGGTGAACTATGGCCAGTGGCGATCTTGTCCGTTATGTCATAACCGTCATGTTGCATGAGGATACATTGACTGAAATTAACGAGTTGAATAATTACCTGACTCGCGACGGTTTTTTGCTCACTATGACGGATGATGAGGGAAATATCCATGAGCTGGGAACTAACACTTTTGGACTTATCAGTACCCAAAGTGAAGAAGAAATTAGAGAACTGGTTTCGGGGCTTACCCAAAGTGCAACCGGCAAAGATCCTGAAATCACCATCACGACCTGGGAGGAATGGAATAGCAACAGAAAATAAATGGTTTTTGGGCAATAATCAGTCTGTGGTGTGCGTTAGCTCGTGTTTTTACACCGCATTCTTGCGCTAACCTTATGATCTGGCAGACAACATGGGAGAGACATCATGTGGCAGGCAATCAGTCGTCTTTTGAGCGAGCAGTTAGGTGAAGGCGAAATCGAACTGCGTAATGAACTGCCTGGCGGAGAAGTCCATGCCGCATGGCATTTGCGCTATGCAGGACATGATTTTTTCGTCAAATGTGATGAAAGGGAACTGCTTCCCGGTTTTACCGCCGAAGCCGACCAACTGGAGTTACTGTCGCGTAGTAAAACCGTCACCGTGCCTAAGGTTTGGGCAGTTGGCGCTGACCGTGACTACAGTTTTCTGGTGATGGATTATCTCCCACCTCGTCCGCTGGATGCGCATAGCGCATTTATTTTTGGTCAGCAAATTGCGCGTTTACATCAATGGAGCGACCAACCACAATTTGGCCTTGATTTCGATAACGCGCTCTCCACAACTCCACAGCCCAACACCTGGCAACGTCGCTGGTCAACGTTTTTTGCTGAACAACGGATTGGCTGGCAGTTGGAACTGGCTGCAGAAAAAGGGATCGCTTTCGGCAATATCGACGCCATCGTCGAGCATATTCAGCAGCGTCTGGCCTCACATCAACCGCAGCCTTCTCTGTTGCACGGCGATTTATGGTCCGGCAACTGTGCACTGGGTCCGGATGGCCCGTACATTTTCGACCCGGCCTGCTACTGGGGTGACCGAGAGTGCGACCTGGCGATGTTACCGCTGCATACTGAACAGCCGCCACAAATCTATGACGGCTATCAGTCAGTATCCCCGCTACCTGCCGATTTCCTTGAACGTCAACCGGTTTACCAACTCTACACGCTGTTAAATCGTGCAAGGTTATTTGGCGGTCAGCATTTGGTTATTGCTCAGCAGTCATTGGATAGATTATTAGCAGCATGATATGGGTTGAGGATAATGGCCGCTCCGTGCGGCCTTTTGATTAAATAAACCCAAGCAGAGAAAAGAACACATAACCTGCAGCAATACAAATAACCGGCAGGATATACAGTGAGAAAAACTGCAGGAAAATAGTATGGTGCGGAACAACAATACGGGACTCAATTTGTTCACGCGTTAGCCCCTCTTCCCCTTTGGCTTTTTCCAGAATGAGTTGATCTTCAACACCTTCCCGCAAGAAGCGCGCCTGGCGACTCATCCGGGCACCGGAATCCTGCAACGCCAGTCCGACAAAAATCAGGATGAAAATCACCCAGAACATAACGTTCACGCCACCATTAAAATTGGGCGTCGGGGAGTTATACCAGAATAGATTCAAAAAAGGCGTATTCGCCTGCATCATATCGATCATGACATGAGTAAAGTCGAGCATGACCGCATTAATGCCTTCCTGGTTTTCCTGCCGGGTATTCATAAATTTCAGCAAAGAAATCAATGTAGAGATCAATGCAGGTATAAAAATCACCCAACCCAAAATCCTTTTCAAAACAGCAATGCGTCCAGCTTGTTGATACGTCATGAGTTCTCCTTGATTAAGACGCGTCGTTTCACTTAGTTTACCTGTAGATATCTGTTTTCGCCCATTCTTTAAAGGCGATATGATAGGCGCTTAATCATAAGCACGGCTTAATACCTTACACATAATGCTCTAAAGGAGAGGTTGTAATGTCAACCCCGCGTCAGATTCTTGCTGCAATTTTTGATATGGATGGATTACTTATCGACTCAGAACCTTTATGGGATCGAGCCGAACTGGATGTGATGGCAAGCCTGGGGGTGGATATCTCCCGTCGTAACGAGCTGCCGGACACCTTAGGTTTACGCATCGATATGGTGGTCGATCTTTGGTACGCCCGGCAACCGTGGAATGGGCCAAGCCGTCAGGAAGTAGTAGAACGGGTTATTGCCCGTGCCATTTCACTGGTTGAAGAGACACGTCCATTATTACCAGGCGTGCGCGAAGCCGTTGCGTTATGCAAAGAACAAGGTTTATTGGTGGGACTGGCCTCCGCGTCACCACTACATATGCTGGAAAAAGTGTTGACCATGTTTGACTTACGCGACAGTTTCGATGCCCTCGCCTCGGCCGAAAAACTGCCTTACAGCAAGCCGCATCCGCAAGTATATCTCGACTGCGCAGCAAAACTGGGCGTTGACCCTCTGACCTGCGTAGCGCTGGAAGATTCGGTAAATGGCATGATCGCCTCTAAAGCAGCCCGCATGCGTTCCATCGTCGTTCCTGCGCCAGAAGCGCAAAATGATCCACGTTTTGTATTAGCAGACGTCAAACTCTCATCGCTGACAGAATTCACCGCAAAAGACCTTCTCGGTTAATGACCAGGGGCAGTGATCTCGCTGTCCCTGGTTCTTTATCTGAAATTGCATTCAACTGACGGATTAATCGTCAATTTAAGAGAAAGAGTTACACCGTCACCACTTCCGTGCACTGTATAAAAATCCTATACTGTACGTATCGACAGTTTAGTGAGTTTTATCATGACGGCGGAAGGTCACCTTCTCTTTTCTATTGCTTGTGCGGTATTTGCCAAAAATGCCGAGCTGACGCCCGTGCTGGCACAGGGTGACTGGTGGCATATTGTCCCTTCCGCAATCCTGACGTGTTTGTTACCGGACATCGATCACCCAAAGTCGTTTCTTGGGCAGCGATTAAAATGGATATCAAAACCGATCGCCCGCGCTTTTGGGCATCGTGGTTTTACCCACAGTCTGCTGGCGGTATTTGCGCTGCTGGCAACCTTTTACCTTAAGGTTCCGGAAGGCTGGTTCATTCCGGCTGATGCGCTACAAGGAATGGTGCTGGGTTATTTGAGCCACATACTTGCCGATATGCTGACACCCGCCGGTGTTCCCCTGCTCTGGCCATGCCGCTGGCGTTTCCGCTTGCCTATCCTGGTTCCCCAAAAGGGCAACCAACTGGAACGTTTTATCTGCATGGCATTATTTGTCTGGTCGGTATGGATGCCCCATTCATTACCCGAGAACAGCGCTGTTCGTTGGTCATCGCAAATGATCAATACCTTGCAGATCCAGTTTCATCGGCTTATTAAGCATCAGGTTGAATACTAAAAAGGCAAAAATCACCTTTCTGGAATAAGCAATTCCATTTGAATATAAGAGCCAGCTCACAGTTCTGTTAATCTTGCGCCAACACTATGACTGCTACGCAGTGATAGAAATAATAAGATCAGGAGAACGGGGATGAACTTTCCATTAATTGCGAACATCGTGGTGTTCGTTGTACTGCTGTTTGCGCTGGCTCAGACCCGCCATAAACAGTGGAGTCTGGCGAAAAAAGTGCTGGTGGGTCTGGTGATGGGTGTGGTTTTTGGCCTTGCCCTGCATACCATTTATGGTTCTGACAGCCAGGTACTTAAAGATTCTGTACAGTGGTTTAACATCGTTGGTAACGGCTATGTTCAACTGCTGCAAATGATCGTTATGCCGTTAGTCTTCGCCTCTATTCTGAGCGCGGTTGCCCGTCTGCATAACGCATCTCAGTTAGGCAAAATCAGTTTTCTGACCATCGGTACGCTTTTGTTTACCACGCTGATTGCGGCGCTGGTCGGTGTGCTGGTCACCAACCTGTTTGGTTTGACGGCTGAAGGTCTGGTTCAGGGTGGTGCAGAAACTGCACGTCTGAACGCCATTGAAAGTAACTATGTTGGTAAAGTCTCTGATCTGAGCGTTCCGCAGCTGGTCTTGTCCTTTATCCCGAAAAACCCGTTTGCCGATCTTACCGGAGCCAATCCGACGTCAATTATCAGCGTGGTAATTTTTGCCGCATTCCTCGGCGTAGCTGCATTGAAACTGCTGAAGGATGATGCGCCGAAAGGTGAACGCGTCTTAGCCGCTATCGATACCCTACAAAGCTGGGTGATGAAACTGGTTCGCCTGGTCATGCAGTTGACCCCTTACGGCGTTCTGGCTCTAATGACCAAAGTGGTTGCAGGTTCTAACTTGCAAGACATCATCAAACTGGGAAGTTTCGTTGTCGCGTCCTACCTCGGTCTGCTGATTATGTTTGCAGTGCATGGCATTCTGCTGGGCATTAATGGCGTGAGTCCGCTGAAGTACTTCCGTAAGGTATGGCCTGTGCTGACGTTTGCCTTTACCAGCCGTTCCAGTGCTGCGTCTATCCCACTGAATGTGGAAGCACAAACGCGTCGTCTGGGCGTTCCTGAATCCATCGCCAGTTTCGCCGCCTCTTTCGGTGCAACCATTGGTCAGAACGGCTGCGCCGGTTTGTATCCGGCAATGCTGGCGGTGATGGTTGCGCCTACGGTTGGCATTAACCCGCTGGACCCGATGTGGATTGCGACGCTGGTCGGTATTGTTACCGTTAGCTCCGCAGGCGTTGCCGGTGTCGGTGGTGGTGCAACTTTCGCCGCACTGATTGTGCTGCCTGCGATGGGCCTGCCAGTAACCCTGGTGGCGCTGTTAATCTCCGTTGAACCGCTTATCGACATGGGCCGTACGGCGCTAAACGTTAGTGGCTCGATGACAGCTGGCACGCTGACCAGCCAGTGGCTGAAGCAAACCGATAAAGCCATTCTGGATAGCGAAGACGACGCCGAACTGGCACACCATTAATTCTTATGCTGGCAACGGTCCGTTTCATATAGGGGCCGTTGCCTTACTTTTTAAATGTTCCATCGCGGCGATGCATACTGACTCATATTTAAACAGATCGTCAGCGAAAAAATGTCCAACTTATCAATACATTCCTGGCTCAATGAATGTGCCTGTAGCGAGAAGCTTAAAACCTCATACCCGAGACGTTTTCTAAGTGAACTATCTGGAATACTCATAATATCTTCAAGTATACCACTTCCCATTCCCGGAAGATTTAGTGGATTAAAAAGAAGATTGATATTAAGCATTGATATTATCGAAGGAAACTTTAGGAGACTCTCATTTTTTTGAATCGCAGCAAAAATGCTCCCGACAGGATGTATATAATTTTGTTCATAGTATATAGTCCTTAAATAATGAATAACCAACCTGTTTTTTATATTGATCAAATTCGTCATTTTTTCTGGGCGAAACACAGAAGTGACATCCATTCCAATAAAATCTTTATTTATACCTCTTATCCGAATTTCACTACCATAAAGATTATTAATTATTACTTTATATTTAACATTGTCCTGCAGATATGTATCAAAACTAAGTGTTGGCGCTCCTGGCTTTGAGGCATCATAGTTAATGTTAGACATATAGGCAATCATATAATTAAAATTTGATTCTGCTATTTCATCGCAGTCACATTGACCCGTTGATATAAAGAAAGTGAGTGCCGCCATGGTAGACTCAAGCCTTTCTTTAAAAGAGTCAAAAGCCAGACTTTTAATATTTAAATCACCATAATTAC
Source organism: Escherichia sp. XD33 (assembly GCF_019375075.1). Classification (NCBI taxonomy): domain Bacteria; kingdom Pseudomonadati; phylum Pseudomonadota; class Gammaproteobacteria; order Enterobacterales; family Enterobacteriaceae; genus Escherichia; species Escherichia sp. XD33. Next base: position 31,992 of record NZ_JAENDM010000002.1, on the reverse strand, counting down.
TCTGTATTAAGTTTGTAGAAAACATCTCCCACCTCATATTGTTAACAAAATTATTATCTCATTTAAATCTAAGTCATTTACAATATAAGTTTAAGAGCGACGCCACAGGATGAACTATCAAAAATAGCTCATCATGATTAGCAAAACTTAACCATTTAAAATAAATAAACAATTAAAGAAAAAAGATCACTTATTTATAGCAATAGATCGTCAAAGGCAGCTTTTTGTTACAGGTGGTTTGAATGAATGTAGCAACGAAATACAAAATTTCAGGCCATGTAACTCCCGGCAAAACCGGGAGGTACGTAATCCTTACTCAGTCACTTCCCCTTCCTGGCGGATCTGATTTGCCCAACGTTGGGCAGATTCAGGCACAGTAAACGCCGGTGAGCGCAGAAATGACTCTCCTATCAGTACAAACGCAACATATTTGCCACGCAGCATCCAGACATCACGAAACGAATCCATCTTTATCGCATGTTCTGGCGGCGCGGGTTCCGTGCGTGGGATATAGCTAATAATCTGGCGGTTTTGCTGACGGAGCGGTTTCTTCATTACTGGCTTCACTAAACGCATATTAAAAATTAGAAAAACTGTAGTTTAGCCGATTTAGCCCCTGTACGTCCCGCTTTGCGTGTATTTCATAACACCGTTTCCAGAATAGTCTCCGAAGCGGGATCTGGCTGGTGGTCTATAGTTAGAGAGTTTTTTGACCAAAACAGCGGCCCTTTCAGTAATAAATTAAGGAGACGAGTTCAATGTCGCAACATAACGAAAAGAACCCACATCAGCACCAGTCACCACTACACGATTCCAGCGAAGCGAAACCGGGGATGGACTCACTGGCACCTGAGGACGGATCTCATCGTCCAGCGGCTGAACCAACACCGCCAGGTGCACAACCTACCGCCCCTGGGAGCCTGAAAGCCCCTGATACGCGTAACGAAAAACTTAATTCTCTGGAAGATGTACGCAAAGGCAGTGAAAATTATGCGCTGACCACTAATCAGGGCGTGCGCATCGCCGATGATCAAAACTCACTGCGTGCCGGTAGCCGTGGTCCAACGCTGCTGGAAGATTTTATTCTGCGCGAGAAAATCACCCACTTTGACCATGAGCGCATTCCGGAACGTATTGTTCATGCACGCGGATCAGCCGCTCACGGTTATTTCCAGCCATATAAAAGCTTAAGCGATATTACCAAAGCGGATTTCCTCTCAGATCCGAACAAAATCACCCCAGTATTTGTACGTTTCTCTACCGTTCAGGGTGGCGCTGGCTCTGCCGATACCGTGCGTGATATCCGTGGTTTTGCCACCAAGTTCTATACTGAAGAGGGTATTTTTGACCTCGTTGGCAATAACACGCCAATCTTCTTTATCCAGGATGCGCATAAATTCCCCGATTTTGTTCATGCGGTAAAACCAGAACCGCACTGGGCAATTCCACAAGGGCAAAGTGCCCACGATACTTTCTGGGATTATGTTTCTCTGCAACCTGAAACTCTGCACAACGTGATGTGGGCGATGTCGGATCGCGGCATCCCCCGCAGTTACCGCACCATGGAAGGCTTCGGTATTCACACCTTCCGCCTGATTAATGCCGAAGGGAAGGCAACGTTTGTACGTTTCCACTGGAAACCACTGGCAGGTAAAGCCTCACTCGTTTGGGATGAAGCACAAAAACTCACCGGACGTGACCCGGACTTCCACCGCCGCGAGTTGTGGGAAGCCATTGAAGCAGGCGATTTTCCGGAATACGAACTGGGCTTCCAGTTGATTCCTGAAGAAGATGAATTCAAGTTCGACTTCGATCTTCTCGATCCAACCAAACTTATCCCGGAAGAACTGGTGCCCGTTCAGCGTGTCGGCAAAATGGTGCTCAATCGCAACCCGGATAACTTCTTTGCCGAAAACGAACAAGCAGCATTCCATCCAGGTCATATTGTTCCTGGTCTGGACTTCACCAACGATCCGCTGTTGCAGGGGCGTTTATTCTCCTATACCGATACACAAATCAGTCGTCTTGGCGGGCCAAATTTCCATGAGATTCCGATTAACCGTCCGACCTGCCCTTACCATAATTTCCAGCGTGACGGCATGCATCGCATGGGGATCGACACTAACCCGGCTAATTACGAACCGAACTCGATTAACGATAACTGGCCGCGCGAAACACCGCCGGGGCCGAAACGCGGCGGTTTTGAATCATACCAGGAGCGCGTGGAAGGCAATAAAGTTCGCGAGCGCAGCCCATCGTTTGGCGAATATTATTCCCATCCGCGTCTGTTCTGGCTAAGTCAGACGCCATTTGAGCAGCGCCATATTGTCGATGGTTTCAGTTTTGAGTTAAGCAAAGTCGTTCGTCCGTATATTCGTGAGCGCGTTGTTGACCAGCTGGCGCATATTGATCTCACTCTGGCCCAGGCGGTGGCGAAAAATCTCGGTATCGAACTGACTGACGACCAGCTGAATATCACCCCACCTCCGGACGTCAACGGTCTGAAAAAGGATCCATCCTTAAGTTTGTACGCCATTCCTGACGGTGATGTGAAAGGTCGCGTGGTAGCGATTTTACTTAATGATGAAGTGAGATCGGCAGACCTTCTGGCCATTCTCAAGGCGCTGAAGGCCAAAGGCGTTCATGCCAAACTGCTCTACTCCCGAATGGGTGAAGTGACTGCGGATGACGGTACGGTGTTGCCTATAGCCGCTACCTTTGCCGGTGCACCTTCGCTGACGGTCGATGCGGTCATTGTCCCTTGCGGCAATATCGCGGATATCGCTGACAACGGCGATGCCAACTACTACCTGATGGAAGCCTACAAACACCTTAAACCGATTGCGCTGGCGGGTGACGCGCGCAAGTTTAAAGCAACAATCAAGGTCGCTGACCAGGGTGAAGAAGGGATTGTGGAAGCTGACAGCGCTGACGGTAGTTTTATGGATGAACTGCTAACGCTGATGGCAGCACACCGCGTGTGGTCACGCATTCCTAAGATTGACAAAATTCCTGCCTGATGGGAGGCGGCGCAATTGCGCCGCCTCAAATGATTTACATAGTGCGCTTTGTTTATGCCGGATGCGGCGTGAACGCCTTATCCGGCCTACAAAACTGTGCAAATTCAATATATTGCAGGAAACACGTAGGCCTGATAAGCGAAGCGCATCAGGCAGTTTTGCGTTTGTCAGCAGTCTCAAGCGGCGCAGTTACGCCGCCTTTGTAGGAATTAATCGCCGGATGCAAGGTTCACGCCGCATCTGGCAAACATCCTCACTTACACATCCCGATAACTCCCCAACCGATAACCACGCTGAGCGATAGCACCTTTCAACGACGCTGATGTCAACACATCCAGCTCCGTTAAGCGTGGGAAACAGTAAGCACTCTGACGGATAGTATTATCGATAAACGCCGGATGACACATCACCTCCAGCGAACGATCACCCCGATGGCCTGCGTCATCCAGCACTTGCAGGAACAGCGACTCACTGATCTCTTCACCGTAGAATGCACTGCTGAATCCCTGGGTAGTGCGCAGGTTGACCGGCAAATCAAACGCCATCTGACGATCCGCCCGCAACGCAATGCCCTGCTCTGCCGCAAACCTGGCAACAATCGGGAAAATCTGCGGGAACATATGCACATGATGATGGCTATCAAGATGCGTAGGTTTGCGTCCAAATAGCTCAATGAAACGCAAATACTGACTGACAAGCTCCTGAGTAATTTCTTCCAGCGGTAAAGCATCTTCTTCTGCCAACTGCCAGATCCATTTTCCCAGCACACCATCGCGGGTTAACCCCGGCATAGCTGTCAGTGGCTTACCCATAGTAAGGACAAAGTGCATCCCTATGGCCAGACTCGGTTCATCACGACTCAACTGCACCGCATGGTCAATAGCCTGCCCATTCACCAGCGCCGTCGTCGACGTGACAATCCCATTGCGACAGGCCTCGATAATGCCGTAGTTCTGACCTTTGCTTAAGCCAAAATCATCGGCATTAACAATCAGTAAGCGTTCCATAATCAGCCTCGGTTAATGTGCTTTTTTAAGCTCTGCGATGCAGTCGGCAAAGTTTGGCAGCCATTTCTCGTGCGCCAGAATCATCTCGCGTGCCAGCAGCTCAGCATCGCGATCGGAATGCACCAACGGACTAAGGTTTAGCGCCAGTAACACATCGTTAAATTCTCCGCTAAGTGCGGCGTTACTGGCAGCAATCTCGAAGCCTTTAATGGTGTGAATCAGCCCCATTACTTTATCATCGAAATGCGTAATGCGCGGATGTGGCGTCGCGCCATCGCGCCCCAGCTTACAGGTCATTTCTACTGCCCAGTCTGCCGGAATATTATCAATCTGCCCATGATGCGGGATATTAACGTAATGTTCTGCTTGCTTGTCGTTGTAGATAGCGTTGATCACTTCGCATGCTGCATCAGAGTAATAAGCCCCACCGCGCTGTTCCAGTTCTTTCGGCTTAACTTTCAGCTCAGGATTTTTATACAGCTCAAAAAGTTGTTTCTCGACTTTCTGTACTACCTGCGCTCGTGCGCCGCCTTTGTAGTATTCGCCCATTTCAATAGCCAGCATCTCTTTCTGCTTGAAGTAATACAGCAGATAAGAACATGGCAGCAGATTCAACGAACGAATTAAGCCCTCACTAAATGGCAGATCGAAAATATTTTTTACAGAGGACGCTTTTAACTGCCCTGACGCCACACCATCAAGCAATTCGGCAAAGCGCGACTTGCCATTTACCAGCACATCCTTAATGAACACCATATGGTTGAGGCCGAACAAATCGATAGATAAATCATCGCTGTCTTTCAGCATCAGAACATCGCGAATAAACATCTTCATGCCGATCGGAATATTACACACGCCGATAAAGCGTTTAAATCCGGTATGACGATAAACGGCTTCAGTGACCATTCCCGCCGGGTTAGTGAAGTTAATCACCCATGCATTCGGACAAAGTTCTTCGACATCTTTTACGATGTCAAAAATCACCGGAATGGTACGCAGACCTTTAAACAAACCGCCCGCGCCGTTGGTTTCCTGACCAAGATAACCATGACTTAATGGAATACGTTCATCCAGTTCACGCGCCGGTAATTGGCCAACGCGCAGTTGGGTAGTAACGAAATCAGCATCTTTCAATGCTTCGCGGCGATCCAGCGTTTTATAAAGCTTCATCGGGACGCCAGCGTTATCAATCATCCGTTGGCAGAGATCGAAAATAATATCCAGTTTCGCTTTACCACCTTCGACATCCACCAGCCATAATTCGCTGACCGGCAATTCGTGATAACGCTTAATAAATCCTTCCAGTAACTCCGGGGTATAGCTGCTCCCGCCACCAATAGTGACGACTTTTAATTTCTGGCTCATAATTTCTCCCTTCAGTACAGAATACTGATATCTGGCATATCTGCCCCCCCGGACATAAATAATCCAGCAACAGGACAGATATGTGAATTGTCAGGTATAACGACTTACTGATTAAATTCAGTCAATTTCTTACGATAGCTCTTAGGCGTAAAGGACGTTAATTTCTTAAACGTTTTAATAAACAAACTCGGGCTACTATAACCGGCCTCAAACGCAATATCCGTCACTGAATAGTTGGTCATTTCCAGTTGTTTTTTGGCAAAATTAATACGGATTTCATTAATAATCTGCATTGGCGTTTTGCCATAATATCGTTGAGTCGCTCGCGTCAAATATTCCTGTGATTTGGCTGACAACGCCACCATATTCTCCAGCGCCGATTCACTAAACTGCTCTTTATCATGCATCTTTTCTACCGTACTTTTCAGCCACTGCGGTACATCATCAATCACCTGTTCTTCGCGGTAATGACGTAAACGGTTAATGACATAAAAAGTAACCATCTCAACAAACTCTTCCAGCCCTGTTTCGCGGAAATTCAATGAAGAAATCACTGTTTCCACATAGGTGAGAAAAGCGTTATTGGTCCGGTATACCTGCGAAGCGACAAAGCAATAAGGCAACAATGGCAGGTAATGCTGCTCAAAAAAGCGTTTACTGATCCCAACGTTCAATATGCGCGTGGCACCAAACTCATAAAAACTTTGATGGTGCGAACCTAACGGAATAAAAACAAAATCGCCCCGTTCCAGTAACACGCGCTTACCGTTAATCTCCTGGAAATAACGCCCGGTTAATACCAGAGTAAATTCATAATAGTCGTGCTGATGCAGTCCGCTGATACTCTCAGTTTTGTTATAGATAAACACATGGAAGTTTTTGCCATTAAACAACTGCTGTTCTCGGGCAGTGGCAATTTCCGGCGCGTTAATCACTGGCTGCATCATCGACTCCTTATGCCTTCAGTTTTTCATGAAGCTCAATTAATTCAGTAATCAGTTCACGCGCAAGCATGGACGTCATTAAATGATCCTGAGCGTGGACCAGCACCAGACTCACTTTCATCTTACCTTCGCCCGCATCGCCTTCAATCAGTTTCGTCTGTACCAGATGCGCTTCATTCAATGCCATCCGTGACTGATCCATCATGGCTTTTGCTGCGGCAAAATCGCCCTGCTTCGCCTGTTTCAGTGCCGCATACGCCAGGCTGCGCGCTTGTCCGGAGTTGATGATCAGCCCCATCACCACTTCTTCCAGCTCTTCAGCTTCCGTTTGCGTATCGGGAATGTTATCGAGATCCATCATACATCGTTCCTCTCTTTTCTTACCGGCACGATTACCCGTACCGGCATCGATTAAAATTTCAGGGCGTTAGCGATATCTTCTTCGCTCTCTTCTTTATCAATCGCATTTTGTGCTTTGTTAGCCACCACAACAAAGGGCAGATAAATTAACGTTGCGATGCCAAGGTTGAAGAGTGCGACCAGCAATGCGGCGACGCTACCGTTGGTGTTAAAGAAGGCTCCCAGACCGGTTGGCATGGTCCACGGTGCAATATTGGTCACCGGAGGAATAATGCCCATGTAGTACGCTGCGAGGGTGATTGCCGCCAGAATCGGTTGTACCAGTACAAACGGGATAAACATCACCGGGTTCATGATAATTGGCAGACCAAACAGAATCGGTTCGTTAATCTGGAAGATGCCGGACGGCAGCGCCAGTTTTGCCACCTGACGATAATCAGCACGGCGAGAGGCGATAAAGATAGCCAGGATCAGGCCTAAAGTCGCACCACTGCCCCCAAGGAAAATAAAGGAGTCCAGCATCGGCTTGGCCCAGATATGGAAGGTCTTACCGGCTGCCAGCGCCGCTTCGACGGAACCATATTGCTGATAGGTCGCGATATTTTCCAGTGCCCACGGCGTCATAATGCCGTTGTCCAGTGCGGTCAGCGCCAGCGCGCCATGAATACCGAAGAACCAGAGCAGTGGAACAAAGATCACATAGGCCCAGCCCACCACGCTACCCAACGATGCCAGTGGGGTTGAGATGGTATCCATAATGATCTGATGGAAGTTGGTGCCCCAGGTATTCAACGCCCAGGCAATAATCCCCATCACGGAAAGAATAATAAAGCCGGGAATTAATGCCGAGAAGGAACGCGATACTGAAGCAGGTACGCTGTCGGGCAGTTTAATGACCCAATTGCGGCGGACAATAAAGGTAAACATTTCTGCCACCACCAGGCCAATAATAATCCCGGAGATGATATTCGCCCCACCTAACCAGTTTGCACCAACCGCATAGGCCTCACCGACACTATATGGGGTGACGGTCATAAATGCTGCAACGGATAACAACCCAGCCGCCAGCGCATCGACTTTACGCTCTTCTGCCAGCGCCATGCCAATAAAGAACGGTGCCATTAAAGACATTATTCCTAATGTTCCGTTATATACGTTGCCGCCAATACCTTTCAGACCATTAAGTGTTTCAATGGTTGAGGCGTCGAGGCGAATACCTAAGGAATAAAAAAACGACCCCTCCCCAAAGCTTAGAAAAACGTTGTTAATTAATACAAACATGGCCCCCGCAAGGGTTAACGGCATTAAGCGAATAAAGCCATTTTTGATTGCATTAACGTGTGGCTGCTTTCCTATTTTAACTGCAAAAGGGAGGAGTACCTTTTCAAGCGATGCAATAACATTACTCATAGAAAAATACCCTTAAAAACCGCAATTTAAATATTGCGGTATTGATTTATGAAATAACTCTTTGACGGGAAAATTTAAAATAAATTAATTTGCTGCGGCTTTTTTAATCGCTGCAACCGCAGCCTTAAGCACGCCTAAACCATCGACTTTGCCATAAAGCAGCGAGTCAATTACTTCAACCGGTTTGTTGGGTAACAAACGCTGGATTTCGGGCAACATATAAGCAATCTGCGGCCCTAATAACACGACATCGGCATTCTGACCTTTTTCACCAGCCAGTGTTTCCGGAAATGCTTCAATAATGACCGGAACTTCATATTTTTCTGCCTGTGCGCGCATTTTTGATACCAGTAAAGAGGTAGACATGCCCGCAGAACAAAACAGATAAATGTGTTTCTTTTCCATAAAACTGCCCTCATCGACGATTATCTGTCAGCCAGACACTCCGCAAGCCTTAACCTGCTTCCATGCTCTGGGTAACTTGCGAAACCAACATGACTTTTTTTGTGGCTGAAAGGAGTATACGGTATAGACCTGAGCAATAGTATTTCTTTGACCTTATAAATTGTTTCTCCTTGACCTGTGGTTATGACCCTCTTCACATTTCGGGCAAATAATTCGCGAAGATAATTAAGAACTCAGGCCAAAAAAAACCGGCGCAATGGCCGGTTTCCGTTGTTACTCAAGCTTTCAGACGAATTGATTACTTCGCAGCCTGTGGATCAGTGTCGTATTCAGCACAGGTCTGATAACCGGAGTTGATGACATGTCCGGTATCATCTAACGCGACAAAGTAGGTTTCTGCTTTACCATCACGTTGACCCAGGATGTAGGTCTGGCAAGTACCGCGAGCATGGATCATGCTCACTTCAGACGAAGGTTTACCCGCAATTTGTGCAACCTGCGCCCGGCTCATGCCTTTTTTGACGTCTTTCACCACAGGCTGTACAAACTGGTCTTTGGTACGATCATAAGCCGTACAACCCGCCAGCATGGTTAATACCGCCGCTGCACTCAGAATTCCTGCCATATTCTTGTTCATATTCCGTCCTCTTGTTTATCAGCGTGTTAGATAAGCCTGGAATACATTGGGCGCTTTTTCAAGCCCGTGAACGAAACGGCTCCGCTTTCAGAGGATTCCTGTATGACGTTTTAACCACCATTCAGCCCGCTGTCGCTTGTCGTTTCAGTAGCAACGGGTTAGCTTTAAGGAAGTTTTGTCTTTTCTGTCTGGAGGGGTTCAATGACATTGCAACAACAAATAATAAAGGCGCTGGGCGCAAAACCGCAGATTAATGCTGAAGAGGAAATTCGTCGTAGTGTCGATTTTCTGAAAAGCTACCTGCAAACTTATCCGTTCATTAAATCACTGGTGCTCGGGATCAGCGGCGGTCAGGACTCCACGCTTGCCGGAAAGCTGTGCCAGATGGCGATTAATGAGCTGCGCCTGGAAACCGGCAACGAATCACTGCAATTTATTGCCGTACGCCTGCCCTATGGTGTTCAGGCCGACGAACAAGATTGCCAGGATGCCATTGCCTTTATTCAACCGGATCGCGTATTAACCGTTAATATCAAGGGCGCGGTATTGGCCAGCGAACAGGCATTGCGGGAAGCAGGCATTGAACTGAGCGATTTTGTCCGTGGCAATGAAAAAGCGCGTGAGCGGATGAAAGCACAATATAGCATTGCGGGTATGACCAGCGGTGTCGTGGTGGGCACCGATCATGCAGCAGAAGCCATTACCGGATTCTTCACTAAATATGGTGACGGCGGTACGGACATTAATCCGCTGTATCGTCTCAACAAACGTCAGGGTAAACAGTTACTGGCGGCATTAGCTTGCCCGGAACACCTTTATAAGAAAGCGCCAACGGCCGATCTGGAAGATGATCGCCCTTCTCTGCCAGATGAAGTGGCACTCGGCGTGACCTATGACAATATCGACGACTATCTGGAAGGGAAAAACGTACCTCAACAGGTCGCCAGAACAATAGAGAACTGGTATCTGAAAACCGAACATAAACGCCGTCCGCCAATTACCGTTTTCGATGATTTCTGGAAAAAGTAATAATTTGCACATATTGGATTGTGCGAAAAAGAGTAATTTGTTCACGCCGGATGCGGCGTGAACGCCTTATTCGACCTATAAAACTATGCAAATTCAATACATTGCAGGAGTCGAATAGGCCTGACAGGCGTAGCACGTCAGACGGTGTAACCTTTGTCATCGACCCGCCTCTTTTTTAATCGCTTCCCGCCTGTTACACTGGATAGATAACCAGCATTCGGAGTCAACAGTGGTACGGCGTTTAACTTCTCCGCGGCTCGAATTTGAAGCTGCGGCAATTTATGAATATCCCGAACATTTACGTTCATTCCTTAATGACTTACCCACCCGACCAGGGGTGTATCTGTTTCATGGTGAAAGTGACACCATGCCGCTCTATATCGGCAAAAGCGTTAACATCCGCAGCCGCGTCCTTTCTCATTTACGTACCCCGGATGAAGCCGCCATGCTACGGCAATCCCGACGGATCAGCTGGATATGTACCGCCGGTGAAATCGGCGCTCTGCTCCTTGAAGCGCGATTAATCAAAGAACAACAGCCGCTGTTTAATAAACGGTTGCGCCGCAATCGCCAGCTCTGTGCCCTGCAATTAAATGAAAAGCGCGTCGATGTGGTGTATGCCAAAGAGGTGGATTTTTCACGAGCCCCCAACCTGTTTGGCCTGTTTGCCAATAGGCGCGCAGCTTTGCAAGCATTGCAGACCATCGCTGATGAACAAAAACTTTGTTATGGCCTGCTGGGACTGGAACCGTTAAGTCGCGGTCGTGCATGTTTTCGTTCAGCGCTAAAACGTTGCGCCGGAGCATGCTGCGGTAAAGAGAGCCATGAGGAACATGCGCTACGCTTGCGCCAGTCTCTGGAGCGTTTGCGGGTGGTGTGTTGGCCTTGGCAAGGGGCGGTGGCGCTGAAAGAACAGCACCCGGAAATGACTCAATATCATATTATTCAAAACTGGCTGTGGCTGGGGGCGGTTAATTCGCTGGAAGAAGCGACAACGTTAATTCGGACACCCGCCGGGTTTGATCACGACGGTTATAAAATTCTTTGTAAGCCGCTGCTTTCCGGTAACTATGAAATTACTGAACTTGATCCGGCGAATGACCAGCGAGCCAGTTGATTTCACTGAACAACAGTTTACCTTGCGGTTGTAAAAGCCGCAGGGTGTGCCTGCCATCGAACCAGCACGCACCCTGGTCGGTAGTGAGCAATTTATCGCCCAGTTGCCACGCCCCGTTAATCACAAACACCACCCCGCCGCGTGAGCCAAAGGTAGTAAACGTACGTTCGGCAATTCTGACTTTCGCCTTACAGACATCCAGGCGTGTCATGATGTTGAAATCCATCGACATCTGCCCTGCCGTCAGTTTCGCTTTTACCACCTGGTCCGCTGCAAAGGCAAAAGGCTGGAACGGTTTTAAGGTATGGTTAAAGCGGTCTGCGCTTTCAAGGAGCATCTCGCCGCCTTCCAGCAACGTCACTATCCTTTCCATGCCGGGAAACAAAGAAAACTCCCCATTCGCCGCGATGGATGCAATGCTGGCACGCCAGTAAAAATCACGTTTTGCCGGTGGGAACGTGCAAATTTCGCGCGTTTCACCGGCAGCATTTCGCCACAGATTCACCGACATTTTACGCATATCAAAGTATTCCATACTCGCTCCCGGCCCGTTCTTTTCATTGTTATCGTTCAGGTAACCGTGGATGGTTATCGGCAACTCGGGTGATTTACGTTAGTGGTGATCAGGCTTTTTTTACAACTGTTTGAGAAGAGAAAAGAAAACCGCCGATCCTGTCCACCGCATTACTGCAAGGTAGTGGACAAGACCGGCGGTCTTAAGTTTTTTGGCTGAAAGATTATTCAGCAGTTGCAGGCATTTTACCTTTTGCCGCTGGACGTTCTGTCAGACGCTTCTCAAAATTAGCATTAAATTGCTTTTTCTGTTCCGGCGTCAGGATGTTGTAAATTTTGTTCTGGGTTTCCATGTGCGCCAGCATGTTAGCTTTGCGCTGTTCTTCCATTTTTGCGATCTGCGCTTCAGCTTTTACTTTATCGAAGGTATCGCTGGCAATGATGTCATGCATTGCGCGGCGTTCTTCCAGCGGCGGACGTTTCATCTGGTCACGCTGGCCTTTCATGATTTCGCGGATCTGCTGTTTCTGCGCGTCGGTCAGGTTCAGGTCTTTGAACATCATGTCCTGATGCGGACCGAACTTGCCTTTGTGGTGCATCATCGGCTTCGCGTCAGCCGGTGCTGCGGTAGTGGTGTCTGCGGCATGGGCCAGGTTAGCCGCGCCAAGAGCCAGGGTAGAGGCAACAAACAGTGCAGTTAATTTACGCATATTCTATATCCTTCCTTTCAGTTATTTATTACGGCTTTCTTAAGTAGCGTGCCGTGTTGACGAGATTAACTTTACTGACTTTAGCGTCAATTAATCAGAGCAACGGTAAAACAATGAAAGTGTAAAAAACACTTTTGCGCCAATTATGGAGAAAAAAAGAAAATTTGATGGAGAGTGATGAGAGAATATTACAACACGATGATTTTGCAGAGATTATGAAGAACTATACCGGATGACTGGTGATAAATAAAGCAAATAACCAGGATTAATCTGTATTAATTTATAAGAAAGCAACTTAATACCCGCAGAATGATTTCTGCGGGTAAGTATTAGCTTATTTTTTCGAGCATTAATCCCGCGCGTAATCCCAACGCTACCAACGGATTAGGGAATAACACATACTCTACATCATGGGTTACGGTAAAACGTTCCTCTCCGTCCTGCGCCAGCAATGTTCCTTTCTCAAACGGCATAAAATTCAGCGTGTCACTTGCCATATGCATTTCGAAGGACGGCGAGTGGCGAGTAATTTGCGAAACCACCCGATAACGGAGCGGCGGTGTTCTCACGATACCGACACTCTCACCAGATAGCAGCGCAGCAATTGCGCTGGCAGTTACTGCAAACTGGCGAAGATCGTTTTGCCCAAAGGGCAACGCTTTGCCAAGTTCCAGCGTACAGGCCAGCGCGCCAAAATGTCTGGCGCTGAAATGGGTAAACGTACCACCAGGTTCCTGATGGAACACCAGCGCCTCCAGCCCCGCCGCACCCAGCCACGTCAGAAATTTCTCGTCCCAGGAAATGTCGCGTTGCGGTAATACACCGAACTGCGGATGCAAGGAGCCACGAATTGCGGTATGTAGATCAAGGTGCCAGCGCACAGATTCTTTGCCCTGGTCATAAAAATCTTCCAGGCACTGTTCCAGTTCGCGCGCCCGACAGGTTTCTCCGCTTTCAGCAAATAGCTGCCAACGACCGCCAAACATTCGATTCATATCGCTATGGCAATAACGTTTCCCTTGCTTCAGCGCAGGAGGATTCCCGAGGATCACCAGCAACCGCCAACGTAACGGGATCTCGCCGTGAGATATCGCGCCAAGCAACGCGTCCAGCATCTCCACAGGTGCCGTCTCATTACCGTGTATTCCCGCTGAAATCACCAGTGCGCCTTGCGGTGGCGTTAATGGCGTCAGTTCCAGCACACCATCGCCCAGCCAGCGCCAGCGAACGCCGTTGATTTCTCGCTCGGTGATAACCGGTTTTTTACCCGTTAAGGTCAGAGCAAGAAAATTATCCATTGCCCCCTCCCTCGCGCTGGAACGGATAAACCGAACCGAGATTCAGTAATTGGCTCAATACATCCAGTGCTTCCCGCCCTTCGCGCAGCAATTGCGGGTCGGCCAGATCGGCAGCAGTAAGGCGATCGCGGTAGTAACGATCCACCCAGTCATTGAGCGCATTAAACAGCGTATCGTTCATCATCACCGCCGGATTCACCGCCCGGCGTTCTTCTTCTGTCAATACCACCCGCAACCGCAGGCACGCCGGGCCGCCGCCATTCGCCATGCTTTCACGTAAATCAAAGACTTTTAGTTCGCTAATCGGGTTGTCAGCGGCAAGGAGTTCATTGAGATAACCCCATACTCCGGCGTGTTCCCGACACTCCTGAGGCAGCACCAACATCATGGAACCATCATCGCGGCTCAGCAGTTGGCTGTTAAACAGATAGGTAGACACCGTATCAGACACGGAAACCTGAGTTGCCGGAACTTCTATCGCCATAAAACCATTGACCCGCGCACGCAGGTTTGCCAGTAACTGTGACTGGCGAGCGAACGCCTGTTGGTGGCAAAACAGCACCTGGCGGTTACTCACGGCAATCACGTCATTATGAAAAACGCCCTGGTCGATAACGTCCGGGTTTTGCTGGGCGAAAATCACCTGTTGGGGATTCACCTGATTCAGCCTTGCCACCGCCTCGCTGGCTTCGCGAGTCTGTCGCGCCGGATAACGGGAAGGCCGGGTATCATTGCCTTCTTCTCGCCCGTAGACAAAAAGTTGCATACCCGGTTCACCGTAATGACCGCCGAGACGATTGTGGTTTGCCGCCCCCTCATCACCGAGCAACGCTACCTGTGGCAACGCCGAATGGACGCTAAATTTCTCTTCGTCGTTAAAAATCGCTTTTAACAGCGATTCAGTGACGGGCGCTTCCAGCGAACGGTGAAATTTATTGTTCAGGTTGGCAACGGTGAGATGCACTTTGCCATCCAGCGTATCGGCAGATGGCGCGATCGTTGCCGCATTGGCTACCCACATTGGCGAAGCGGAACTGACGCTGGAAAGCCAGTGCGGTGCCTGGCGTGCAACTTTTTCCAGTACCTGCTCATCGCTACCACTGAATCCCAACTGACGCAGCACCGGAATAAACGGACGCTCGTGCGGCGGGATCACGGCCTGGGGGAATCCCGCATCGGCAAGGGCTTTCATTTTCAGTAAGCCCTGTTTTGCCGCCTGTCGCGGGTTAGACACCTGAAAACGGTGACGGGTAGAGGCTTCATTACCAAACGACAGGCCAGCGTAATGATGCGTCAGCCCTACCAGCCCGTCGAAATTAACTTCCCAGGCGTTCATCGCACCACCTCATCGGAAAAATCCAGCCCGGGGTTAAGCGTTGCGGGCAAAGTTAACGAGTCCGACTCCAGGCTCGCCATAGGCCATGCGCAGTAATCTGCGGCATACCAAGCGCTGGGGCGATGGTTACCGGATGCACCAATGCCGCCGAATGGCGCGGTACTGGCAGCACCAGTAAGCGGTTTGTTCCAGTTAACAATCCCCGCCCGCGCCTCCAGCAACAGTTGATCGAATTTTTCCCGCTCGGGGGAAACCAGACCGCAAGAGAGTCCGAAGCGAGTGTTATTCGCCATTCGAATCGCTTCCTCGAAAGAATCATAACGCCAGACGCGCAAAAGCGGCCCGAACACCTCTTCATCTGGTACGCCAGCAACGCCTGTCATTTCAATGATCCCCGGCGTCAGCAACGATGTCTCTGATTGTAATAAGCGCGGCGCAAGCAGGGTTCGTCCGCCCATCGCTTCCAGTTGCTGCCAGGCAGTAACCACCTGCTGTGCGGCCTGTTCAGAAATCAGCCCGCCAATAAACGGCTGCGGTTCGTCATCCCAGTTGCCCGGCGTTAATCGCTGGCTGACGGCAACCAGACGAGCAAGAAACGCATCGCCCTGCGCTCCGCTTTTGAGCAATAAACGGCGGGCGCAGGTGCAGCGTTGCCCGGCTGTGACAAACGCCGACTGAATGGTCAGATGGACAGCCGCGTCGATATCCGCCACCTCATCGATAATTAGCGGATTATTACCGCCCATCTCAAGGGCGAGAATTTTCTCCGGCTGACCGGAGAGCTGGCGATGCAGCTGGTAGCCGGTATTGGCGCTACCGGTAAACAGCAAACCGTCGAGATCCTCCAGCGCACTCAGCGCCTGACCCGTTTCACGCCCGCCCTGCACCAGGTTCAGTACGCCCGGCGGCAAGCCAGCCTGCTGCCATAAACGCATTACCGCTTCGCCACTCCACGGTGTCAGTTCGCTGGGTTTAAAGATAATGGTGTTACCTGCCAGCAATGCCGGAACGATATGTCCGTTCGGCAAATGACCAGGGAAATTATACGGCCCAAACACCGCCAGCACGCCGTGCGGGCGATGTCGCAGGCTCGCCGCACCGTCCGGCATTTCACTACGCTGCTCGCCGGTACGAACGTGATACGCCTTAATTGATATCGCGATTTTATTGATCATCGCCGTCACTTCGGTTGCCGCTTCCCAGCGCGGCTTACCCGTTTCTCTGGCAATAATCGCGGTTAATTCGGCTTTATTGCTTTCCAGCAATCCGGCAAAGCGTTCGACAACGACCTGACGTTCAGCCAATGAGAGCCGCGCCCAGCGCGGAAACGCCGCACGGGCTGCCCGACAAGCCTGTTCGACCTGAGCGGCACCGGCATCATTGCCTTGCCATAACACCTCGCCCGATACCGGATTACGCTTCACACGCGATGCGCCCTGGCCCGTTATCCAGTCACCGTTAATCCATAAAGTCATGCTGTTTTCTCCTCTGCGCACAGGCGCACCAGACGAACGCGATCCCCTGCGTGGCATTTGAGGGCATCCAGTTGTGCGGCGGTTAAAATCAAACGCTCGGTTGCCGGATCGGTACGCACCAGCACCACGCGGAAATGGTGATAATTTTCATTGGCGACCAGGCAGGCCGGAAAATCGCCCTGCGCAGGCTGCCCTTCTGCCACTTCCACCAGCCGACTTTTACGGATGGCGCGCACGCGGTCGATGTCACACTCAAGCGTTGGCCCGCCGTCGAAGATGTCGATATAGTTGCGGTAACGAAAACCTTCTTTCTCCAGCACCGCGCGGGCAGGCGCGGTTTGCGGATGTACCTGACCGATGACGTCCTGGGCTTCCTGGGATAAAAAGTGGGTATAGATCGGATGTTTCGGCATCAGTTCTGCAATAAATGCCTTTTGCCCGGTGCCGCAGAGAAAATCGGCGCGGCTAAAATCCATCGAAAAGAAGCGTTTACCGAGGCTTTGCCAGAACGGTGAATAGCCGTGTTCGTCAATCACCCCGCGCATTTCAGCAACCACTTTGTCATTAAACTTGTCGCGAAAAGCCGCCATAAACATAAAGCGCGATTTCGACAGCAAATAGCCGTTGCCCTCTTTGCGCCAGTCCGGGTCGAGAAACAGCGTGCACAGCTCGCTGCTGCCGGTGTGATCGTTACTGAGAAACAGCGTCGGCAATGCGTTATAGACATTCAGCTCTTTTGAGGCGTGAACCAACGTGCCGACGCGATAGTTGTACCAGGGATCGTTCAGCCCAACCGCCACCTCAATGGCACAAATCCCCGCCACGGTGCCTGTCTCGCTATCTTCCAGCACGAACACATAGCCCTGCTCACTTTTGGGCAGTTCGCCTTGCCAGGTTTTGATTGCCCTTTCGATACGCGCCGAAAGCGTGGCTTCATTGGCGGGAAGCGACGTCAGGCCGCCGCCCGTTTTGCTGGCAAGCTGCATCAGCGCCGAGACATCTGATCGCTCAACGGGACGGATGACCATCATGATGAACCTCGGCTAACAAAGTGTTCGCAAGCAGCTGCAAAGCGATCCAGTCCGGTCGTCACCTCTTCTTCGCTGACATTGAGCGCAGGCGCAAAACGCACCACGTTGCCACCTGCAATCAGTACCATCACGCCTGCTTTCGCCGCTTCCTGAGAGATCTGTTTCGCTTGCCCGGCGTAATCGGCATTCAGCACACAGCCAATCAACAAACCTAAGCCGCGAATTTCGCTGAACAAACCGTAGCGGTGATTAAGGGTATTAAGACGCTCAACAAACCAGTCGTGACGCTGTTTAACGCCATTAAGCATCTCTGGTGTGTTGATGAGCTCCAGCACTTTGCCTGCCACCGCCGAGGCCAGCGGATTACCGCCATAGGTGGTGCCATGAGTGCCAACGGTCATCACGCGGGCGCACTCTTCGGTTGCCAACAACGCACCGACCGGGAAACCGCCGCCCAGCGCTTTGGCGGTAGTTAACAGATCAGGCGTCACGCCGTAGTGCATATAGGCATACAGTTCCCCGGTGCGCCCGACGCCGGTTTGTACTTCATCAAAAATCAACAGCGCATTGTGGCGGTTACACAATTCACGCAGACCTTGTAAAAACGCGTTGCTGGCTGGCACCACACCGCCTTCCCCCTGGATGGGTTCGACAATCACCGCACAGGTAGAGTCGTCAATCAGCGCGCTGGCAGAGTTAATATCGTTATATGCAGCATGACGAATATCCGCCGGCAGTGGCGCAAAATCCTGTGAATAGGCTGGCTGCCCACCCGCACTGACAGTAAACAGCGTGCGACCATGAAACGCATTTTTGAACGCCACGATGCCGCTCTTATGGCTGCCGTAGCGGTCGTGAGCGAATTTACGCGCCAGTTTTAGCGCCGCTTCGTTGGCTTCCGCACCGGAGTTACAAAAGAAGACGCGATCGGCAAACGTGGCGTCGATCAATTTTTTCGCCAGTCGCAGTACCGGCTCGTTGGTGTAACCGTTGCCGGTATGCCAGAACTTACTCGCCTGTTCGTTCAGCGCTTCACGCAGTTCCGGATGCGCATGGCCCAGCGCGTTCACCGCAATGCCACCCGCGAAGTCGATATACTCTTTCCCCTGCTGATCCCACAAGCGCGAACCTTCGCCACGTACCGGTATAAAGGGTGCCGGAGCGTAAACAGGTATCATCCATTCATCAAAGTTTTCACGCGTAATTGGCTGAGACATAGCGACCTCTACAGTAAATAATTCGTTATTTATATGTTAATAATAAGTAATGTTTGCGCTGTAAATGTAGATTGCAGGGTTCGTGCCAGCCAGTGATAAAAGTGCATAAACGGCGGAGGCTAACTGGAAATCAAGGAGTTATAACCAAACCATATGCATTTAAAGTGCATATAAAGTGAATACGTTTGCGATGTGGGTGAATAAAAAGAATAAAAAACGCAATGTTATGCAGAAGTAAAATATAATTCTGGAATTGTGATCATTGACGAAATTTACTGGAAATTACTGCGCCATTCTGACGCAGCGCGCACCAAAAGCGGGCATTTTTTGCGCCATCGTTGACATCATTAACAACCATCGATCAAATCACTTAACAACAGGCGGTAAGCAACGCGAAATTCTGCTACCATCCACGCACTCTTTATCTGAATAAATGGCAGCGACTATGAAATTTGTCTCTTTTAATATCAACGGCCTGCGCGCCAGACCTCACCAGCTTGAAGCCATCGTCGAAAAGCACCAACCGGATGTGATTGGCCTGCAGGAGACAAAAGTTCATGACGATATGTTTCCGCTCGAAGAGGTGGCGAAGCTCGGCTACAACGTGTTTTATCACGGGCAGAAAGGCCATTATGGCGTGGCGCTGCTGACCAAAGAGACGCCGATTGCCGTGCGTCGCGGCTTTCCCGGTGACGACGAAGAGGCGCAGCGGCGGATTATTATGGCGGAAATCCCCTCACTGCTGGGTAATGTCACCGTGATCAACGGTTACTTCCCGCAGGGTGAAAGCCGCGACCATCCGATAAAATTCCCGGCAAAAGCGCAGTTTTATCAGAATCTGCAAAACTACCTGGAAACCGAACTCAAACGTGATAATCCGGTACTGATTATGGGCGATATGAATATCAGCCCTACAGATCTGGATATCGGCATTGGCGAAGAAAACCGTAAGCGCTGGCTGCGTACCGGTAAATGCTCTTTCCTGCCGGAAGAGCGCGAATGGATGGACAGGCTGATGAGCTGGGGGTTGGTCGATACCTTCCGCCATGCGAATCCGCAAACAGCAGATCGTTTCTCATGGTTTGATTACCGCTCAAAAGGTTTTGACGATAACCGTGGTCTGCGCATCGACCTGCTGCTCGCCAGCCAACCGCTGGCAGAATGTTGCGTAGAAACCGGCATCGACTATGAAATCCGCAGCATGGAAAAACCGTCCGATCACGCCCCCGTCTGGGCGACCTTCCGCCGCTAATTTAGCAGCTCTCCTGGCTCAAACTGGGTCAGGAGAATTAACCTTGAGAAAAATCAACAAACTGTCAGTAATGATTTGTTGCCTGCCGTCCTTTGTTATACCGTCTCTGCGTTTTTAGTTGTCTGACCACTTCTCTATTATCAAGTTTGATATAGGAAACTCCACGATGAACGCTGAGCGTAAATTTCTTTTTGCCTGTCTTATTTTTGCGCTGGTCATTTACGCTATCCACGCTTTCGGTTTATTCGATCTGCTCACCGATTTACCCCACTTACAGACACTCATCCGCCAGAGCGGATTTTTCGGCTATAGCCTCTATATTCTGTTATTCATCATTGCCACCCTCTTGCTGTTACCAGGAAGCATACTGGTGATCGCGGGAGGAATAGTTTTTGGCCCGCTCTTAGGGACACTACTCTCATTAATTGCCGCCACGCTGGCCTCCTCGTGCTCATTCCTGCTGGCGCGCTGGCTGGGACGTGATTTACTGCTGAAATACGTTGGCCATAGCAATACCTTCCAGGCCATTGAAAAAGGCATTGCGCGTAACGGTATTGATTTTCTTATTCTGACCCGCTTAATCCCGTTGTTTCCTTACAATATTCAAAATTACGCTTACGGATTAACCACAATCGCCTTCTGGCCTTATACCCTTATTTCGGCACTCACGACCCTACCCGGTATTGTTATTTATACCGTGATGGCAAGCGATCTCGCCAATGAAGGCATTACGCTGCGCTTTATTTTACAACTCTGTCTGGCGGGCCTGGCGCTGTTTATTCTCGTCCAGCTCGCAAAACTCTACGCCCGACACAAACATGTGGATCTGTCTGCTTCGCGCCGCAGCCCACTTACTCACCCAAAAAATGAAGGATAGAACGATGTTGCAACATTATTCAGTGTCATGGAAAAAAGGACTGGCTGCACTCTGTTTACTGGCTGTTGCTGGGCTTAGCGGCTGCGATCAACAAGAGAATGCGGCGGCAAAAGTGGAATACGACGGACTTTCGAACAGCCAACCGCTGCGTGTCGATGCCAATAACCATACGGTAACCATGCTGGTGCAAATTAATGGTCGTTTCCTCATCGACGACACTCGTCACGGTATTGTGTTTAAAGATGGCTCCAACGGACATAAATCGCTGTTTATGGGTTATGCGACCCCGAAAGCATTTTATGAAGCCCTGAAAGAGGCAGGTGGTACGCCGGGCGAAAACATGACGATGGATAATAAAGAAACGACTCATGTCACAGGCAGCAAACTGGATATTTCGGTCAACTGGCAAGGGGCGGCAAAAGCGTATTCCTTCGATGAAGTGATTGTTGACAGTAATGGCAAGAAACTGGACATGCGCTTTGGCGGTAATTTAACGGCAGCAGAAGAGAAGAAAACGGGTTGCCTGGTGTGTCTGGATAGCTGCCCGGTCGGCATCGTCAGCAATGCAACATACACTTATGGTGCGGTTGAAAAACGTGGTGAAGTTAAATTCAAAGGCAATGCCTCAGTTCTCCCGGCGGATAACACGCTGGCAACGGTTACCTTTAAAATCGCCGAATAAAGCCAGGATAAAGGATGATGATGATGCAATCGCGAAAAATCTGGTACTACCGTATAACCCTCATCATCCTGTTGTTCGCTATGCTGCTGGCATGGGCGCTGCTTCCCGGCGTCCATGAGTTTATCAATCGCAGCGTTGCGGCGTTTGCCGCCGTGGACCAACAGGGTATAGAACGCTTTATTCAGTCTTACGGCGCACTGGCGGCAGTTGTCTCGTTCTTGTTGATGATTTTGCAGGCCATTGCTGCACCGCTACCTGCGTTTTTGATCACCTTTGCCAATGCGTCGCTGTTTGGCGCGTTCTGGGGCGGCTTGCTGTCGTGGACCAGTTCGATGGCCGGCGCGGCGCTGTGCTTTTTTATCGCCAGAGTGATGGGCCGCGAAGTGGTGGAAAAATTAACCGGCAAAACCGTGCTTGACAGTATGGACGGCTTTTTCACTCGCTACGGCAAACACACCATTCTGGTCTGTCGGTTATTGCCTTTTGTCCCTTTCGATCCAATCAGCTATGCTGCCGGTTTGACTTCAATACGTTTTCGCTCGTTTTTTATCGCCACCGGGCTTGGTCAGTTACCGGCAACTATTGTTTATTCCTGGGCGGGCAGCATGTTAACAGGCGGTACTTTCTGGTTTGTCACCGGACTGTTTATTCTGTTTGCCCTGACCGTGGTGATTTTTATGGCGAAGAAAATATGGCTTGAACGCCAGAAGAGGAATGCCTGATGGGTTTACCGCCGCTTAGCAAAATTCCTTTAATTTTACGTCCACAGGCGTGGCTGCATCGTCGCCATTACGGCGAGGTGCTAAGCCCCATTCGCTGGTGGGGGCGGATCCCGTTTATCTTTTATCTGGTGTCGATGTTTGTTGGCTGGCTGGAGCGCAAACGCTCACCGCTCGATCCGGTAGTACGATCGCTTGTCAGCGCGCGCATTGCGCAAATGTGCCTGTGTGAGTTTTGTGTGGATATCACCAGTATGAAAGTCGCCGAGCGCACCGGCAGCAGCGATAAACTGCTGGCAGTGGCTGACTGGCGGCAAAGCCCGCTCTTTAGCGATGAAGAACGGCTGGCGCTGGAGTACGCCGAAGCCGCAAGCGTAACGCCGCCAACGGTCGATGATGCCCTGCGTACCCGACTGGCTGCGCATTTTGACGCTCAGGCGCTCACCGAACTGACGGCATTGATCGGCCTGCAAAATCTGTCAGCCCGTTTTAATTCTGCCATGGACATTCCCGCTCAGGGGCTGTGCCGTATTCCTGAAAAACGTTCTTAAGGAGAGATGATGCGCCATTGTGGGTGGTTGCTGGGATTGTTATCGCTGTTTTCTCTGGCAACACATGCCAGTGACTGGCAAGAAATTAAAAATGAGGCCAAAGGGCAAACCGTCTGGTTTAACGCCTGGGGCGGCGATACCGCAATTAACCGCTATCTCGACTGGGTGAGCGGCGAGATGAAAACCCATTACGCTATAAACCTGAAGATTGTCCGTCTGGCGGATGCCGCAGACGCGGTGAAGCGCATTCAGACCGAAGCCGCAGCCGGACGTAAAACGGGCGGCTCGGTGGATCTGCTCTGGGTGAACGGCGAAAACTTCCGCACCTTAAAAGAGGCCAATTTATTACAAACGGGCTGGGCGGAGACTCTGCCCAACTGGCGCTATGTCGACACACAGCTGCCGGTGCGGGAAGATTTTTCTGTGCCGACACAAGGTGCGGAATCGCCCTGGGGCGGCGCACAACTGACGTTTATCGCCCGCCGCGATGTTACGCCACAGCCACCACAAACGCCGCAAGCCTTACTGGAGTTTGCTAAAGCCAATCCCGGCACGGTTACCTATCCGCGCCCACCGGACTTTACCGGCACGGCGTTTCTTGAACAGTTGCTGATTATGCTGACGCCCGATCCCGCCGCATTAAAAGAAGCGCCGGACGATGCGACTTTCGCCCGTGTCACTGCTCCCTTGTGGCAATATCTTGATGTGCTGCATCCGTATTTGTGGCGCGAAGGAAAGGATTTCCCGCCTTCACCCGCGCGGATGGATGCTCTGCTGAAAGCCGGCACATTGCGCCTGTCGCTGACCTTTAACCCCGCGCATGCGCAGCAAAAAATCGCCAGCGGCGATTTGCCTGCAAGCAGTTACAGTTTTGGCTTTCGCGAGGGGATGATTGGCAACGTGCATTTCGTCACCATTCCTGCCAACGCGAATGCCAGTGCTGCGGCGAAGGTAGTTGCCAATTTCCTGCTCTCACCCGATGCGCAACTGCGTAAAGCAGATCCCGCTGTCTGGGGCGATCCTTCTGTTCTCGATCCGCAAAAACTGCCTGACGGGCAGCGCGAATCATTGCAATCAAGAATGCCGCAGGATCTGCCGCCGGTACTGGCTGAACCGCACGCAGGTTGGGTAAATGCGCTGGAACAAGAATGGCTACACCGTTACGGTACGCATTAATCTTTTTGCTGTGGGCGATGGTGGCGGTGATTTATGCACCGCTGATCCCGGCAGCTCTCACGCTGATATCGCCTGCTTTGTCGTTGACACACTGGCAGGCGTTATTTGCCGATCCACAGTTACCGCAGGCATTACTGGCAACGCTGGTGTCGACAACCATCGCGGCGGTCGGGGCATTGTTGATTGCCCTGCTGGTGATTGTGGCGCTGTGGCCTGGGCCGAAATGGCAGCGTATGTGCGCCCGTCTGCCGTGGCTGCTCGCCATTCCCCATGTGGCTTTTGCCACCAGCGCCCTTCTGCTCTTTGCTGACGGAGGGCTGCTTTATGACTATTTCCCGTATTTCACTCCGCCAATGGACCGATTTGGCATCGGTCTGGGCCTCACCCTTGCAGTGAAAGAAAGCGCATTTCTGCTGTGGATCTTAGCAGCAGTATTGAGCGAAAAATGGCTGTTGCAGCAGGTCATTGTGCTGGATTCGCTGGGCTACAGCCGCTGGCAATGCCTGAACTGGCTGCTGTTGCCCTCCGTCGCGCCTGCGCTGGCAATGGCGATGCTGGCGATTGTTGCCTGGTCGCTGTCGGTCGTGGATGTGGCAATTATTCTCGGGCCAGGTAATCCCCCGACGCTGGCGGTAATTAGCTGGCAGTGGTTAACCCAGGGCGACATTGACCAACAAACAAAAGGCGCGCTTGCCAGCCTGCTGTTGATGCTGTTACTCGCCGCCTACGTTTTGCTGAGCTATCTGCTATGGCGCAGCTGGCGGCGCACTATTCCCCGCGTAGATGGCGTTCGCAAGCCTGCCACGCCTTTATTGCCGGGCAATACGCTGGCGATTTTTTTACCCTTAACCGGTGTGCTGTGTGTGGTTCTGCTGGCGATCCTCGCGGATCAGTCGACGATCAATAGTGAAGCGCTCATCAACAGCCTGACAATGGGGCTGGTGGCGACATTCATCGCTTTGCTCCTGTTACTGCTGTGGCTGGAATGGGGGCCACAGCGTCGCCAGTTGTGGCTATGGTTGCCCATTTTATTACCTGCTCTGCCACTGGTGGCGGGCCAGTACACGCTGGCGCTATGGCTGAAACTGGATGGAAGCTGGACGGCGGTGGTCTGGGGGCATCTGCTGTGGGTGATGCCGTGGATGCTGTTTATCCTGCAACCCGCCTGGCAGCGCATTGATTCACGGTTAATTTTGATTGCGCAAACACTGGGCTGGTCGCGGGCCAAAATCTTCTTTTACGTGAAATGCCCACTCATGTTGCGCCCTGTGCTGATTGCCTTCGCGGTGGGATTTGCAGTCGGTATTGCGCAGTATATGCCAACGCTGTGGCTGGGCGCGGGGCGTTTTCCGACGCTCACCACTGAGGCGGTGGCATTAAGCAGCGGCGGCAGCAACGGTATTCTCGCCGCCCAGGCTTTATGGCAACTGCTATTACCGCTTATTATTTTTGCCCTGACCGCGTTAGTCGCAAAATGGGTAGGTTATGTCAGACAAGGACTCCGCTAATGCTCTGCGTGAAAAATGTTTCGCTACGTTTACCAGAAAGCCGCTTGCTGACAAACGTTAACTTTACGGTGGATAAAGGTGACATTGTCACGTTAATGGGGCCGTCTGGCTGTGGAAAATCCACTCTGTTTTCATGGATGATTGGTGCACTGGCCGAACAGTTTTCTTGTACAGGTGAGCTATGGCTCAATGAGCAACGGATTGACATCCTACCCACCGCACAGCGTCAGATTGGCATTCTTTTTCAGGATGCACTGTTATTTGACCAGTTCAGTGTCGGGCAAAATTTACTGCTGGCGCTACCGGCGACACTTAAAGGGAATGCCCGACGTAATGCCGTGAATGATGCACTTGAGCGTTCAGGCCTTGAGGGAGCTTTCCATCAGGATCCTGCCACTTTGTCTGGCGGTCAGCGAGCGCGCGTTGCTCTACTACGCGCCCTTCTCGCCCAACCAAAAGCGTTACTCCTGGATGAGCCATTCAGCCGTCTTGATGTGGCTCTGCGCGATAATTTTCGCCAGTGGGTGTTCAGCGAAGTTCGCGCCCTGGCGATCCCCGTCGTTCAGGTAACGCACGATCTCCAGGATGTTCCTGCTGATAGTTCTGTTCTGGATATGGCGCAGTGGTCAGAAAATTACAACAAACTGCGATAACGCCAAGTTTTTCTCAATGCGTCAGTTCAGAATGGCGCACTCAAAACTACAATGTCGGGATTTTCGATGAAACGTGTTTCTCAAATGACCGCGCTGGCAATGGCTTTAGGGCTGGCTTGCGCTTCTTCGTGGGCCGCTGAACTGGCGAAGCCTCTTACACTTGACCAGCTTCAACAACAAAATGGCAAAGCGATAGATACTCGCCCCAGCGCGTTTTATAACGGCTGGCCACAAACCTTAAATGGCCCTTCTGGTCATGAACCTGCCGCCTTAAACCTCTCTGCCAGCTGGCTTGACAAAATGAGCACCGAACAGCTCAACGCGTGGATCAAGCAACATAACCTGAAAACCGATGCTCCGGTGGCGCTGTACGGTAATGACAAAGATGTCGACGCCGTCAAAACGCGACTGCAAAAAGCAGGTTTAACGCATATCTCCATCCTGAGTGACGCGCTAAGCGAACCTTCCCGTCTGCAAAAACTGCCGCATTTTGAGCAGCTGGTTTATCCGCAATGGCTGCACGACCTGCAACAAGGTAAAGAGGTTACGGCGAAACCTGCCGGTGACTGGAAAGTCATTGAAGCGGCCTGGGGCGCTCCTAAGCTTTACCTTATCAGCCATATTCCCGGCGCTGACTACATCGATACCAACGAAGTGGAAAGTGAACCGCTGTGGAACAAAGTTTCTGATGAACAACTAAAAGCGATGCTGGCAAAACACGGCATTCGCCATGACACCACGGTCATTCTGTATGGGCGTGACGTATACGCTGCAGCGCGTGTGGCGCAGATTATGCTTTATGCTGGCGTGAAAGATGTGCGCCTGCTGGATGGCGGCTGGCAAACCTGGTCCGACGCGGGACTGCCTGTTGAGCGCGGAACGCCACCGAAAGTGAAAGCGGAACCGGATTTCGGCGTGAAGATCCCGGCACAACCGCAGTTGATGCTCGATATGGAACAGGCCCGTGGACTGCTGCATCGCCAGGATGCATCGCTGGTGAGCATTCGTTCGTGGCCAGAATTTATCGGTACGACCAGCGGTTACAGCTATATTAAACCAAAAGGTGAAATAGCCGGCGCACGTTGGGGACACGCTGGTAGCGACTCGACGCATATGGAAGATTTTCATAACCCGGATGGCACCATGCGCAGCGCCGATGATATTACCGCTATGTGGAAAGCGTGGAATATCAAACCAGAGCAGCAAGTTTCATTCTACTGCGGCACCGGCTGGCGCGCGTCCGAAACCTTTATGTACGCACGCGCCATGGGTTGGAAGAATGTTTCCGTGTATGACGGCGGCTGGTACGAATGGAGCAGCGATCCAAAAAATCCGGTAGCAACCGGTGAACGCGGCCCGGACAGTAGCAAATAACATTGCAATTACTGACGCTGGAGCGACTTCAGCGTCAGATACCCACTCCACACCCGCGTAAAGGTCGTCATCCAGCACAACGCACCGAAGATCCACGCAAACCACGCAAACCATGCAGGGAATAAACATCCCAGCACAAACAGTAAGATCGTTTCTGTGCCTTCGGTTAATCCCCCCAGATAGTAAAACGACTTATGTGCATAACCGGGGTTATCAATCTGATGTTTTGCTGCCAGTGCAGCAAAGGCGAGAAAACTGCTGCCCGTGCCGATAAACGCAAACAACAACCAGCCGCCTGCCAGCGCATTTTGCTCCGGTGCAGCAAGAATAAAGCCAAACGGCACCAGCGCGTAAAAGAGAAAATCGAGAGAAATATCAAGAAAGCCGCCCGCGTCGGTAAGCTCTCTGCGCCGCGCCAGCGCACCGTCCAGACCATCAAGCAGCCTGTTCAACAAAATGACGACTAGCGCCGCCAGATACCAGCCCAGCGCCAGAAACGGCAGAGCCAGCACGCCGATGGCAAATCCCACTAATGTTAAACCATCTGGCGTAATGCCCGGTTTATCAAGAACCCGCACGCACTGATGCAACAACGGTTTAATCCGGGGATGAAGATGGCGGTCTAGCACAGGCACTCCTTAAATATAAAGCCTTTCTGATTGAGCAACAGTGCGGATATTATGGCATTTTTCGCTTATCTGCCCGTGTGTAATTTATGAAAATGATTGAAGTTGTTGCCGCCATCATTGAACGTGATGGCAAAATTTTACTCGCGCAACGCCCCGCCCAGAGCGATCAGGCGGGATTATGGGAGTTTGCCGGTGGTAAAGTCGAGCCGGATGAAAGTCAGCGGCAGGCGCTGGTGCGTGAGTTACGCGAAGAACTGGGCATCGAAGCAACTGTGGGTGAATATGTTGCCAGCCATCAGCGAGAAGTTTCGGGGCGGATTATCCATCTTCATGCCTGGCACGTACCCGACTTCCACGGGACGTTACAGGCACATGAACATCAGGCGCTGGTCTGGTGCTCACCTGAAGAGGCGCTGCAATATCCGCTGGCCCCTGCTGACATTCCATTATTAGAGGCGTTTATGGCTTTACGCGCCGCCAGACCAGCGGATTAGTGCTAAGGGTTTTGTCATCACGCTGGCATTGCAGCAGTATTCCTTCGGCTTTAATTACCGCCCCTTCAGAATAATTTTGATCCTGATAAACGCAGCACTGAGTACAGGGCTGCGCTGACTGCCCGCCTGAACTGAACACTTCTGGCGGTACGTTTACCTCCACGTCCGGACGATAATGCGGGTTAGCCAGTGCAATTAATGGAAATGCTAATACTACGGCGAACAATGCTCGACTCACAGGGAACTCCTTAACGTTATTGTCTCTGCTACTGATAACGGTAGCCGGGTGGCAAAACTTTAGCGTCTGAGTTATCGCATTTGGTTATGAGATTACTCTCGTTATTAATTTGCTTTCCTGGGTCATTTTTTTCTTGCTTACCGTCACATTCTTGATGGTATAGTCGAAAACTGCAAAAGCACATGACATAAACAACATAAGCACAATCGTATTAATATATAAGGGTTTTATATCTATGGATCAGACATATTCTCTGGAGTCATTCCTCAACCATGTCCAAAAGCGCGACCCGAATCAAACCGAGTTCGCGCAAGCCGTTCGTGAAGTAATGACCACACTCTGGCCTTTTCTTGAACAAAATCCAAAATATCGCCAGATGTCATTACTGGAGCGTCTGGTTGAACCGGAGCGCGTGATCCAGTTTCGCGTGGTATGGGTTGATGATCGCAACCAGATACAAGTCAACCGTGCATGGCGTGTGCAGTTCAGCTCTGCCATCGGCCCGTACAAAGGCGGTATGCGCTTCCATCCGTCAGTTAACCTTTCCATTCTCAAATTCCTCGGCTTTGAACAAACCTTCAAAAATGCCCTGACTACTCTGCCGATGGGCGGTGGTAAAGGCGGCAGCGATTTCGATCCGAAAGGAAAAAGCGAAGGTGAAGTGATGCGTTTTTGCCAGGCGCTGATGACTGAACTGTATCGCCACCTGGGCGCGGATACCGACGTTCCGGCAGGTGATATCGGGGTTGGTGGTCGTGAAGTCGGCTTTATGGCGGGGATGATGAAAAAGCTCTCCAACAATACCGCCTGCGTCTTCACCGGTAAGGGCCTTTCATTTGGCGGCAGTCTTATTCGCCCGGAAGCTACCGGCTACGGTCTGGTTTATTTCACAGAAGCAATGCTAAAACGCCACGGTATGGGTTTTGAAGGGATGCGCGTTTCCGTTTCTGGCTCCGGCAACGTCGCCCAGTACGCTATCGAAAAAGCGATGGAATTTGGTGCTCGTGTGATCACTGCGTCAGACTCCAGCGGCACTGTAGTTGATGAAAGCGGATTCACGAAAGAGAAACTGGCACGTCTTATCGAAATCAAAGCCAGCCGCGATGGTCGAGTGGCAGATTACGCCAAAGAATTTGGTCTGGTCTATCTCGAAGGCCAACAGCCGTGGTCTCTACCGGTTGATATCGCCCTGCCTTGCGCCACCCAGAATGAACTGGATGTTGACGCCGCGCATCAGCTTATCGCTAATGGCGTTAAAGCCGTCGCCGAAGGGGCAAATATGCCGACCACCATCGAAGCGACTGAACTGTTCCAGCAGGCAGGCGTACTATTTGCACCGGGTAAAGCGGCTAATGCTGGTGGCGTCGCTACATCGGGCCTGGAAATGGCACAAAACGCTGCGCGCCTGGGCTGGAAAGCCGAGAAAGTTGACGCACGTTTGCATCACATCATGCTGGATATCCACCATGCCTGTGTTGAGCATGGTGGTGAAGGTGAGCAAACCAACTACGTGCAGGGCGCGAACATTGCCGGTTTTGTGAAGGTTGCCGATGCGATGCTGGCGCAGGGTGTGATTTAAGTTGTAAATGCCTGATGGCGCTACGCTTATCAGGCCTACAAATGGGCACAATTCATTGCAGTTACGCTCTAATGTAGGCCGGGCAAGCGCAGCGCCCCCGGCAAAATTTCAGGCGTTTATGAGTATTTAACGGATGATGCTCCCCACGGAACATTTCTTATGGGCCAACGGCATTTCTTACTGTAGTGCTCCCAAAACTGCTTGTCGTAACGATAACACGCTTCAAGTTCAGCATCCGTTAACTTTCTGCGATAGCAGCAGATATGCCAGTAAAGAAATCCCATTTGACTATTTTTTTGATAATCTTCTTCGCTTTCGAACAACTCGTGCGCCTTTCGAGAAGCAAGCATTATATAATGCCAGGCCAGTTCTTCTTCAATTGTCCCGTTTTGAAAAGCTGTGCTTGATATCGAGATCATCCATGATAATTCCGCCGCCCATATTAGCTTCGCCGAGGATTTACCGGAGCTATGATTAGCGCAATCAGAGATATAGTCTGAGGGAAAAACAGCAAATTTATTCAACAAGGCGATAACCTGCTCTGGGGCTTCCTCCATGTTTGCTTTAAAGGTATTGGCTCCATGGTCGCCAGAAAGAAAATGCTCCATTAAGGCACAATAACTTTCGCTATCTTCGATACCCCATTGATCCTCTAAAGACTCGCGTCTTTTACTTATGATATCGATCGAGTCAAAAGGAAGCACATGATATTGGAAGGTATCTTTGCCAGGTTCAGGCTTTCGCGGCCAGAACTCCAGCGTTTCAGACCATTGCTTATGATAGAATCGATAAGGTGCGATCAATTGTAGCGCCTGTAACTTCTCGATACTGAGCGGCTCAATACCTTTAGCCTGATAATAATGCAGTTGTTCTTTTTTTGCTTTAAAACCGGCCCGAACAATAAGCCCCATCATAATTAATAGATAAAGAAAAGAGCATCCCGCGGTAATCAGGCCTCTTTCATTCAAACCGTTGGATGTTATCGCTGCGAACACAAACATTACAGCGACAACACATGTTAAATAAAACCCCCACTTACAAAGCAGCATGGCCTTATTTTCTTTAATCATCCGTTCAAAATTACTATTAAATATTTCCCAGCCATTAAAAGAATACTTCTCGCTCCCAGGATGGTTTTGTAATAAAACTTTTTTCATCACATTCCCTGTTATTACATACTTTAGAGGCGATAATTTTATCCATGCAAAAAAAATATCCAACGAATTTTCTTGATCCGCTGGATATTTCAGAATATGACTCGGGTAATGACTCCAACTTATTGATAGTGTTTTATGTTCAGATAATGCCCGATGACTTTGTCATGCAGCTCCACCGATTTTGAGAACGACAGCGACTTCCGTCCCAGCCGTGCCAGGTGCTGCCTCA